>JBEPWY010000026.1:0-17743 GCA_041642185.1 Marivirga sp. | reverse complement strand
TATGGCACTATCTCCGGCATCTCCTGTATAAGCCACATTTACAGGCTGCAACTCACAGGCATTGCCTGCTGTAATGGTAGTTGTGGGCACATTGGCGACGGTAATCTGGATGGTGTCCTTATCATAACAACCATAAACACTGGTTAAGGCAAGAGTAAGGTCATAAACCCCATCATCAGAGAATGTAACAGTGAAATCTTTTGAGTCTGCGCCTGAGCTGGATGAAACTGGCCCGTTGGTAGTCCATTCATAAGAAGCAACACCGGCAGGATCTGCCGCTGAAGAGTAGGTCACAGATTCATCTTCACACAATTGAAGTGGACCAACTATATCAAGCTCAGGAAGAGGATAACCTGCAATAACTATAGTATCTGCGACATCGAAGCATTGTCTTTCACATGGGGCAACCGCAACTCCTTGTACCCAAATAGTATCATATTCTTGAAATATGGTATAAGTTAAAAATTCACTTTCGGTGGTATCACCAGTACTCCAAACATAAAAAGATCTATCGCCTCCAGACGCCGTTAAATTGATTTCCTCTCCGTAACACCCTGTAGTGTCGGACGCTATTATTTCTATGTCATTGCCTGCAATTGCTGCCAGGTTTAATGATTCTATTGAGGTGGCATCTAATACTAGATCAAAGTAACGGATATAATCTAAAGTAATAAAGGCTATAGCAGTATTATCGGAACTACCACCACTTGCCGGGTTAAAATATTCTGAATTATTAGCTAAATTGAAATTGCTTGCACCTCCGCCTCCAGGAACTGTTAATTCTTCATTTCCATTAAAATAGACTGTCAAATTATCCCCATCAAAGCTGTAGGCAATGTTTAACCAATCTGTAGGAACATCATCCGGATAATTGGGTGAGATTTTAGTTGTTCCACATGCGTCATTTACACAAATATAACCATCTGCATTTATGAAAATACCCGCTTTTCCACTCTGATTAAAAAAATTCATAATCCACACCTCACCATCTGCATTGGTTGTCGGAATACTATCTATTCTAAATAATAATTCAATGGTATATTCTTCTAAGCCGTTTGTTGTATTGGCAGCTAAATTTCCATTATCCACATCAAGCCCTTGATTAGGAGTCATCTGATAATGTTTATTATTTCCATTAAGACAGAGTTCTTCAGCATCGATAAATGTCCCACTCCCCCCTATGGTCCCTAAATCTGACACCCCCGAAAGCCCATTATCATTTTCAAAATCATTAACAAAATTGTAACAAGCGGTTGGCACTAATACAGAATCCGGATGGAACTGAGCCAATGTAATAAAAGGACTAAAGAATATTAATAATGTCAGTATTATGTAGATGTTTCTCAAATTATGGTCATTTTAAAGATTAAACTTTTTTGCATTCTTCAAACAATATTTTTTTCGATCAACAGTTAGTATTCAATGATGAGCGTATCAACACGTCCAATTAATGAGATGTTGATTATTAAAGTTATTGAATATTTTTTCACCATCTTCACAAGAAAGCACCCAAACCTGACATTGTAAGTTATACAGCTTAAAAGCAATTTATTAAGACATCAAACATATAAGTTTAGCTTGTGGCTTTTACAAACCAAATTTACTTACTCCTACAATGTCTTTACATCCCCTTTTTATAAAGTATCTTAGGGTAGACAGGATCAGAAATCGGTGTCATCATAACTTTCAAAAATCAGTGCTTTAGTTATTAGAGGATCTGTACCTTACTTTAAAAACAACTTTTGGAAGGAATGAACTAAAAAACTACTGCATAATAAAATGGGGAATAAGCTATGTTATTATCCAGGTCTGTGGCCACATATTTTTTAATGGAACAAAAAACAAGAAGGATAAATAGTGTTCCGTGAGCCTTAACAAGAGGAAACTAAATTCAAATCTGAAGATCAAATCACTTAAAATAAAAAAACCTCAAGCGAATAAACACCTGAGGTTTTATAAATGGGTGGAAGACCGGACTTCCCGCTAAAAATACAGCGGGATAGACTTCTCGCCCGTCATACATTCTCAATAAATAAAAAAACCTCAAGCGAATAAACACCTGAGGTTTTATAAATGGGTGGAAGACCGGGCTCGAACCGGCGACCCTCGGTACCACAAACCGATACTCTAACCAACTGAGCTACATCCACCATTTTAGAAAGGCAAAGGTAAAATATTATTGTGAATTGTAAAATAGCTAGTGATAAATATTTCAAAATAATTATCACTAACTTCAGAAAGCAGTTAGCTAACTTTATTAATACGCATGAAATTAATCTTTATACTGATAAATTAGCACCTAATCGATAATTATATGTGTTTTTAAAAGATGTTCCGGAAAATGTTTACATTTATATTTATGATGTTCATTTTACTGTAGTTACATGCATTCATCACCAATAAGTTACGTCACTAAACATCTTTCATTGAATACAGCCAACCTTCAATTTTGTTTTTTAATCTGCCTCTTTATAATTACCTCCTCAGCTAAATCGCAGTCTTTAATAGTTGAAAATATAGAAAAAGGCAATGGTGAAATCATGATTGAGGAAGGGTGGCAATTCCATTCAGGTGATTTTCTTACTGCCGGGGAAATGATTAAATTAGATAATCATAAGGTAAAAATACCTCATATTTGGAAAAATGAAGTTGAAAACAATCAAGATTTCCCTCCACATGGGTACGGCACCTATTATAAAAGAGTGATATTATCTGAACCAAGAGCTGACATAGGTTTCTTTGCCCCCACCACCAGTACAAATTATGCACTTTATATAAATGGCAAGTTAACAGGCAGAAAAGGGAAGCTTTCCACCAAAGCGGAAACATCCGAAGGGGAGTATAAAACGGAAATTTATGCACTTCCTTTTTTAGCAGATACACTAGATATCATCTATCATATTTCGAATTTTGATTATAGAATAGGGGGTATGTGGAAAGCTCCTGCTATTGGTACAGTTATAAATTTAGAAAGAGCTGAAAACAAAAGATATTTTATGCAGTTCTTTTTATTGGGAGCAATTATGATGCTCTGCCTTTATCACATAGGTGTAAATATTCCCCAATTTAGAAATAAAGAATCTTTATATTTTGCATTGTTATGCTTAACAGCTATTCTAAGAATTGGTGCTACTGATGATTATTTGATTGTAAGCTATATTCCAGGATTCCCATGGGAGCTCTATGTAAAAACTGAATTTATAAGCTATTATATGATGGTGGGTATTTCAGCTCTTTTTGTATTAGCTGTTTTTAAAGATTTAAAGCTGCCTAAAAAACCTTTTCATGCCATATTTTATGTTTTCTCGGCCCTTTCTGTCATCACACTATTTTCAACCGTAAACTTTGCCTCTTACCTGATTCCTATTGCTGAATTATTAACAGTGGTATCTCTTCTAATTGGTTTTTTTTACCTGGCAAAACCTATTTCAAAAGGCGATCCTGAAGCCATTGTTTTTTTGGCAGGCACTACGGCTGTAGTGTTGGCTTTAATGAATTTTGCTTTAGAATTAACCAGCCCACCCGTCATAAATTTTATTCTTTCTTTGGGCATATTTATCTTTTTCTTTTGTTGTTCAGTAGTGATTGCAAGAAGGCTTGGAAATGCTTTTTCTAAACTGGAATATACAAAAGATGCGCTTTCCCAACTCAATTCCAATCTGGAGAAAAAAATTGAAGCGAGAACTATAGAGCTGCACGCTAATAATCAGGAATTAAATGTTAAAAATGAGGAATTGAAAATTGCCAATATTGAGCTGGGGATATTAATGACTGAAAATGATGGATTGATTAGTGTGGTAGCCCATGATTTAAAATCTCCCCTTATCAGAAATCTTTCCTTAATAGATTTAATTAAAATGGATGGAGAAGTGAACACAACTCAAAGAGAATGTTTACAGCTCATATATAAAAACAATCAGAACGGACTAGACTTGATCTCTGATCTACTGCAGGAGTATTCCACACAGTCATCTTTCCAGCCAAAAAATGAGACTTTTGATATAAATCAATTATGTAATGAATTTCTCAATGGTTTTAAAATTTCAGCTGAAAGAAAGCAAATAAAAGTAATTCCTTATTTCCCTAAAGAAAACACTGTATTTACTTCAGACCTTATGGTTATTACCAGAATACTTGAAAATTTATTTTCAAATGCAATTAAATTCTCTGAGAAAAACAAGAAGGTTTGGCTAAAGATGGCTGTAGAAAACCAAAATCTTATTATTACCTGTAAAGATGAAGGACCGGGTATTTCTGAAAAGGAACAAAAACTTTTATTCAAGCGGTTTCAGCGGCTTTCCAACCTTCCTACTGCAGGGGAAAGCAGCACAGGTCTCGGGTTGTCCATTGTGAAAAAATTAGTCAATAATTTACAAGGTGAAATAGTAGTATTTAGTCAGCCCAGTTTTGGCACAAGTTTTACAGTGATCTTACCATCAGGTAAAAAGCCATTTTCTCTAAAATAAAGAAGCTAATTATATGATACTGTTTTCAGAATGCCTCAAAAACCATTATTCAAAAGTTCTATTTTATTCTAAGAGGTAAATTAATATTGACAGTCACATTTCTGCCAATATTATTGATATTAAATGCCCGTAGAAATGACAAATGATCTACATAGGCTCTGTTAAAAATATTATTAACCGCGAAATCCATATTCACCGGTTGATTTCCTATATTAAAATTAGCTCCGGTGCTGACCCCAACCAATTGAAAAGCGGCCGTATTATTGGTTTTATAAGCCGAAATCTCTCTTGAACTTAAACGGCTTTGCTCCATCACATAATTATGGCTTAGCTTAACATATAAACTTTTAGGAAAAGATAGTTCCATCACCTTAAATTTCAGTGAAGAGACTAATCTGTCAGCAGGGATAAGTGGCATATTTTCTCCTGTTTCAGGCCTTTTCCCTCTCACCATGGAGTAAGCAAAATTAAATTCGAGCTTTTCATTCCCCAATGGCCTCAGTTTTGATTGTATTTCTCCTCCATATAATCGAGCTTTCCCCTGATCAAAAGCCCAGATCATTAAATCAGAATTTTCCTTTGGCTCACCTGTAGGTGTGAGAAAAATATAGTTGGTGATTAAATTGACAAAGGGACTAGCTTCCAGACTAAAAAAGCGGTTTTGATAGGTGGCAGATATATCCAATTGGAAATTTTGTTCTCGCCCAAAATTGACATCTCCTACTTCAAATCTTTGAGTACCTGCATGCTGACCATTAGAAAATAATTCAGCTAAATCAGGAGCCCTAAAACCACTTGAAAAGTTGCTTTTCATATTAAACTGCTTATTAAAGCGATGGATTAAACCAACAGATCCGCTAACACCAGTGTGCAAACTGGTAAATTCCCGCTGATCTGACGGTAAATTGGGTAAATCGTAACCAAACTCTCGTATAACGGCCGACGAAGCATCAGCTGTTGTACTTCTACCATCGTATCTGACACCTGCCTGATAAGTAGTTTTGTCTTTTCTTAATGTATACAGATAATATAAAGAAGCATCCCAAAGCTGTGCATCAGGAATTAATATTTCCTCCACATCGGCCATATTGGTATTGGTTAGATGAAAACCTTGCACGCCAATAATATGCTCTGAATCCTGACTGCTTATAAAATATTTAGTATCAAAAGTGGTGTTGGTTTGGGTTAAGCCTAAATCAATCAAATCAAAACCTGCTTCTATCTCTTTTCTTCTATTTATGTGGTGGCCTATAGTAGTTTCCAACCGACCGGAGCCTAATTGAAATACACTGTTCATGGTGATCAGATGATCTTGTATATTTTGATAGGGCAGCTGCATGCCTCTGTCATTTCTTGTTGTGGCCAGGCTATTAGTTAATTCATCATCTGCTATAATACCTAAATTTTGTTGATGATAGGTATAACTCAATTTAAATGTACCCCAGTCTTTTAAAACACCAGTATTAGCTCGTATTGTTTGGGTATTGAAGCGTGAATTGCCAATAGTCCTGTTATTACCATCTGTATAATCCGCATGGTTTTCGTAAGCTCCATTTACGCCATAAAACCAACCTGATTGTTTAGTTTCTTTCAAACCTATTGTCTTCCGAAAACCTAATGTATTGGAATGAAAAGTACTGTTAAAACCTGCTTTCATACTTCCTTTTGGTGCAGGTCTTTCATCTACCAGATATACCACACCACCAACTGCACCCGAGCCATACAAAAAAGAAGCTGGTCCTTTAATAATTTCCACCGCTTCTATTCCTAAATCGTTAACACCCAACCCGTGGTCTGCTCCCCACTGCTGATTTTCAAAGCGCGCTCCCTGGTACATGCTTAGGATTCGGCTGAAAGACATGCCCCTGATAACCGGTTTTCCTACGCCTGTGCCATAAGCTATTTGCTCTACACCGGGAATACGTACAATAGAGGTCATGGTATTAATTTCACCGTCAGCTCTCATTTCTTTAATGCCCATTTTTTCCACTAAAACAGGGATTTCATCTCTGGAAGCGATACGGCCAGCCGAAACTATCACCTCATTTACTATCAGGCTTTCTTTTTCCAACAAAATGATTTTTCTTTCTTTCCAATCGCTTAGGCTGACCTTTTTTAGCTGGGTTTTATAGCCCACAAAAGATACCTGGAGCAAGATAGTTGAAATGTTTTTGTTAACCTGTAGAATAAACTCCCCTTTGATATTAGTTATGCTACCTTGTTCTGTTTCTGGTAAATAAATGTTCACCCCCGGCAAAGGCTCTCTATCCTCTGCGCTAAGAATGATCCCATTTATTTCGACCGTTTCAGGCCCTGAACCGGCAAAAGCGGCTGGAATTATCAATAGAAATATCGGTAGCAATATAAAATCACAAACTCTGTGAGAGAAAATTTTGTATAAAAAAGGCATAGCTCATCTGTTTTATACAAAGCTAATACAAGTTATTTGTATTTAATAATTTATTTTTAGATTAATCTAAATTAATATAACTACCATTTTTTTTTATTAATTAGATTTATTTATTTTATTTTTAAATATTAACCTAACTTTTCTTTTGTAGCCAGGCAATATTGCCTCCTTTAAGCCTTATCATATAAAAGTTATCGTAGCTCCCCAATATTTCGACCGTATTATCTACTAAATTGGCATCGTAAGTATCTTCGGTACTGAATTTATCTTTTAACCGATCAGTAGCAGAGAGGCTAATTGATCGGAGGCTACTTTCAGCTTTTTCACAAAGGCTTTTATGAATGAAAGCAACCTTTCCATCCGGTAATTTCACTCGATACCAGTTGATCAGTGAAGCTTCAACCTTCAGTATTTCATTCTTATCGAGCTTTTTTATAATAATAGAGCGCGTATCGGGCCGAGACCTTAAGTTTACCCGGTTATTTTTAATCCTGTAATAATTACCGGGAGGCACAGTATCAGTTAAAACTGTATTATCAGCTAATTTAGGCATAGCAAAAAAGTGAAAAGGATTTAGTGCTCCTCTCCTAAGGCTATATATTCCAAAATGAAGGTGTGGATGGGTACGGCTGGCATTTCCTGTATTGCCTACCAGGCCAATAACATCACCAATCTTTACTTTTTGTCCGGCATTCACCATCTGACTGTCCAAATGAGCATAATAATAGGAATACCCTCCTCCACTTACATAAATTACTTTCCCGCCCAATTGATTTTGCTTCACTTTTGTCACCAAACCCGGCACTACCGCCAGAACAGGAGTTCCTCTTGGGGCAAAAATATCAACTCCTTCATGCTTCCTGCGCCCTGCATCCCTTCCATCTCCATAAAAGCTGTCGATACTTTCATGTGTTCTATCAGGTAAAGGGAATGCTAATGAGGCTGTATACCTGATATGGATTTGGATTAGCCCTCCCTTCAATAATTCCGATTGAATCCTGACAGCATGCTCCGCATCTTTTTCAACTTTATAAGCCAGAGAGTCGGTTTCTGCTTCTTCCTTCAGTGCTTTGAACTCGTTTTTATGTACCGTAAATGTGTTGATAAATATTTTAGCATCGTCATCGCCATCAGAGGAAATCCTTTTAATTTGAATTTCAATATTTTGACCCTCTTTTACCTTATACCTCAAAAATGCAGCATTTGGCTCCGCAGGGTCAAATCTTGTCAGCTCTGTATAAGGTAAGTCAACCACAATAGAATCTTTCATAACTGATTGGCCTACTTTTATCCAGTCCAGAGCCAATACAGTATTTCCGAACTCATTTTTACTAAGAGCCTCTACATATTTTTGATAGGCCCCTTTTAGGGTTAAAAAGTTATCTATTTTACATGAACCAAAAAAAATAAAAACATATGAAACTAAAAAAGTATACTTGAGATATATCATCTGCAAAAGTTTTGGTTTAGTACTCAACCCTTATAACGGCTTGAATAGTTTCAAAACTCCAAAATCATTCATTTTATTGGATTCGGGTTATAGTTTAAATGGGGAAGAAGTTTTAAATAGTATGTACTTATAATATCTCATCAGCTATTGAAAATGCTTACACCGTATCACTTTAGCTTGTAATGTAACATCCAGAAAAATATCTACCGAATAAAACACGGTATCCTGTAAATAATACTATATTATCCAATTTTGAAAGCAATTCACAATACTGTCATCAAACTTTTAAAAAATAACCATAGCCCCCATAATTGAGTATACTAATCTTATATATTAATCCTTTAACCTATCCACATAAGCTTATTTTTTATGAAAAAATCAAATTATAAAGATGAAGTGGCCACCCGTTTTACGGTTTATAACAGCTTGTTTTTAGATCTGCCATTTGGCCACATTTACAGAACAGGCACTGTGCTTCCCATGCTCCAGCAAATGAGTAAAACAGGTTATGAAGAAGGAAAAGACCCTGTGGACATTATAGAAAAGTTTAAACGGGAGATCCTAAACACTGAGGATGATAATGAACTGCATAATTTACTCTTTCAGTTAATACAATATATAGAGCGTCAAGTATTGCTTTTTGATTCCATTGAAGATGCCGCTTTTGGTAAAATTTATAATACGGAAGGTAAAGGCTCAGTAAAAGAGCTTATTGGCAGGGCACGCCATGCCGACAAAATGATTGATTTAAAAGAAAAATTGAAAAATTTTTCTGTACGTATTGTCCTTACAGCTCATCCCACACAGTTCTATCCGGGTAATGTTTTGGCTATTAATAATGATTTAGAAGCGGCCATTACTGTCGGTGATTTAAATACTATCAACTTTTTATTGAAGCAATTGGGCAAAACACCTTTTATTAAACGTGACAAGCCAAGTCCTTATGATGAAGCAATCAGCCTGTGCTGGTATCTGGAAAATGTATTTTATAAAAGTATTCCTGCTATTTTATATGATTTATCTGATGAGCTGGATGAATCCCCGGAAAAATGGTTAAACCCGAATCTATTAAATGTCGGCTTCTGGCCGGGGGGAGATCGGGATGGCAACCCTTTTGTTACCCATGATATAACAGTAAAAGTAGCAGACCGATTAAGAGAAACTATTTTAAAGTGTTATTTCAGAGATATCCGGGCCATCAAAAGAAGGCTTACTTTTAAGGGGGTTGAAGAAAAATTACAGCAAGCTGAAAGCAAGGTGTATCATGCCTTGTATGGTAACAAGAGTGAAGGCTTTAACAATCCTGAAGAGCTACTTGGGGTTCTTCATGAAGCTTTGGATAATTTAAAATCCAGCCATGGAGGATTATTTTCTGACCTATTGAAGAAATTTATACTGAAAGTAAAGGTGTTTGGCTTTCACTTTGCCATTATGGATATCCGGCAGGACAGCCGAAAACATGATGCCTTGTGGGAGGAGATTTTATCTAAAAATGAAAGTGTCAGCACTATTGCTCAATATGAGAAGCTTCAGGAAAATGATAAAATTCAACATTTGATGAGCTTTAAGGAAATTCCCGGTGAAGAAGATGCTTATGAAGATTTCCACAAGGAGATGTTAAAAAGTTTTGATGCACTTGAGGAAGTAAAGAAAAGAAACGGTGACAAAGCCTGCCATCGTTATATTATCAGTAATTGCCAATCGGCATTGCATGTAATGGAAGTATTTCAGCTAGCACGATTGAAATTAAGCCAAAATGCCTATGAAACGCTAGATATTGTTCCACTTTTCGAAACCATTGACGATTTGGCCAATGCTCCCGACATAATGCAGCAATTATACGAGCTACCTGCATACAGAGAACACGTTAAAAATCGTAAAGAAAAACAGACTATAATGGTAGGCTTTTCTGATGGTACTAAAGATGGGGGTTATTTGAGAGCCAACTGGTCTATTTTTCAGGCCAAAGAGGCATTAACCAAAATCTCCCGTAAATATGGGATAAATGTTATCTTTTTTGACGGTAGAGGGGGGCCACCAGCAAGGGGTGGCGGTAATATGCATGATTTTTATGCTTCTCTGGGCTCTAATATAGAAGATCAGGAAGTACAGGTGACAATACAGGGGCAAACTATTAGTTCAAATTATGGCAAAACAAATTCTTGCCGCTACAATATGGAGCAATTGTTATCGGCAGGATTGGAAAATCATTTGTTTCCGGAGGACAATCCCGGGCTTTCCGAAGAAGAAAGAGTTTTACTGGACCAAATGGCAGATATAAGTTATCAGCTGTATAAAGACTTCAAAAGCCATGAAAAATTTACTCCTTACTTGGCAAACGTGACACCTCTAAAGTATTTCGGTGAAACAAATATTGGTAGTAGACCATCCAGCCGAGGCAAAAAAGGAGAGCTAAAATTTGAGGATTTAAGGGCCATTCCTTTCGTAGGAGCATGGGCGCAAATGAAGCAGAATATACCAGGTTTTTACGGTGTTGGAACAGCTTTACATTCATTAAAAGAATCAGGAAAAGAGCAAGAAATCAACTCCTTATATAAAGACTCCTTATTTTTCAGGACATTATTGGGGAATTCGATGCAATCAATAGCAAAATCTTTTTACCCCGCCACGGCCTATTTAGGAAAAGATAAAGAGTTCGGTGAATTCTGGCATATGATGAAGAAGGAGTTTGATTTAAGCAAATCAGAATTGGGCGCCATTAGCAGCAAAAAAGGAATAATGCATGATGCTCCAGTTTCTAAAGAATCTATTGCTATTCGCGAACGAATTGTACTCCCACTTATTAGCATTCAGCAGTACGCCATACAAAAGTTAAGGAGTGGTGTTGAAGATAAAGAAACTTTCAAAAAACTGATCCTTAGAAGCATGTTTGGCATTGTAAATGCCGCCAGAAATGCTGCTTAGAATTATTTCTATATTGTTGGCTAGTGAGTGGTGTACCACTAGCCAATTATCTATTTTAAAGCTATTGAGCAATTTTGAAACCGTGAAATTGATTAATAAAGGCTTTATTAGTTTTAAATCAGGCTTTTTAACACTGTAATTTCAGAAAAACAGAATTACGCTATCAATTAACAATAAAATTCTCATTTGCTACTTTCCAAAATGTCTCCGCCGTTAAGGGTTTGTGTGCAAATTCTTTCACAGCAGGAATTGCGGCAGCCCTATCCCTATCATCCGGATTAATACTTGTTGTAAGTATGGTTACTACTGCTCGATCATGAATATCCTTCGATAATTCGTCATATTCTTTTAGAAAATCCCAGCCACTCATACCCGGCATATTAAGATCCAAAAATATGATTCCCGGTTGAGGGTGATTTGTGTAATCCCCCTTGCAAAGTAAAAAATCAAGCCCTTCAGCAGCTGATTTTACGGATTGTATATGTACACCTATACTCTCCCTCTCCAAAATTATTTTATGGTAGAAATTTGTTGCTTCATCATCATCAATGAGCAAAACACAATTCAATTTCTTATTTTTATTTATCATAAATTTTTCTTCAATGTAAAATAAAAGAAGCTGCCATCTTCCTTTTTTGAGCTAATCCATATCTTTCCACCATGTAACTCAACGATCTTACGACAATATGCCAAACCTAAGCCTGTCCCTTCGTATTCTTCGGTAGGATTCAAACGCTGGAAAATAAAGAATATTTTACTATAGTTATCTTTCTCTATCCCAATGCCATTGTCCTGAACGCAAAACTCTATGTGTGTTTTGCCTTCTTTTGCCGACACTTCTACTACTGGCGACACATTAGGCCTCCTAAATTTCAGGCCATTACTTATCAGGTTCTGAAAAAGCATCCGTAATTCCACGGCGTTACCATTCACCTGAGGTAGTTTATTAATTATGATCTTACCATCACTTGCTTTCAAGGTGGCATCAAAATCCAACACAATAGTTTGAACTAACTCTTGGATATCTACCTTTTGAATCTCTCTTTTATTACCTATTCTGCTAAATTCAAGCAGCCCTTTGATCATGATCGTTACCCTATTGGTGGCAGCCGTCACATAATCTAAAATTTTCATGCCTTGTTCGTCAAATTGAGAGTAATACTTTTCAGAAAGCAAATGAGTCATATTTCCAATGGTTCGAAGTGGTTCTTGCAAATCATGACTGGTTATACTTGTGAATCGTTCAAGTTCTCTATTTTTAATGATCAAGTCAGCATTCAGGTTTTCGAGTTGCTCTTTATTTTCTGACAACTTCTCCTGCTGCACATCTAATTTAATAACTTTTTCCAGCAATGCATCAGAACTTTTAGATAATTCTTTATTTATACCCTCTAGACTTGAAAAACTACTTTTAGCAATAAATACAAGTATTACACTGGTCCAAATTACTACTAAAGAAACAACCATGTTTAGTTTAGATAAATCAGTTGTATTGAGATTTATTTCCCCTGTTTGTACCACAGATAAAATGGTCAGAAAGGCGCAGATGGCTGCGGTGTAAACACTGGCAAACTTTCCAGGTAAGAGCCAACTGTATAAAATCACAATAATGTATAAACTGGCCACTGCCACGCTGCTATCAGTATGTAAATCGACAATAAATATGACACAAGTAATCAATACAGCCACAAAAATTATGACGGCATTTTGAATAAGCATCATGGATTTACGATCAGAAAGCATTAGTTCTGCTTACTTTTCAATTGTTGCCTGAGTTCCTGGTTTTCTGCTTCGTATTTTTTCAGCTGTTTTTCTAGCTGATAGGTTTTCAATTTGTCCTCAGGTTGAGTTTCTATCAACTTTGGTAAATCCCTAATAAGTACAAAAGCAGTAGCCATACTCACAAATGCGGTCAATACCCTCAATAGAGCACTAAGCCTGTAACCCGGCCAATAAAACATTATTGCATCTATTAGGTGAGTACTTCCGCACAATATAATGAATGCACCAAATAGCCAAAAAACCGGTAAAAAAGGGAGGTTGTGCCGTTTTTGAATAAAAAAAATAATAATGGCTGGAATCACAAAATAGGCAAGCCATATGGCAATATCACTTGTGATATACAACCAACCATGAAAAGATGACCATTCACCACATATCCACCGTGGGGGCCAATCATCTGCCGAAAAGAGATTATTAAAAAAATCTATTACTTGCTCCATATATTGATTAAATTTTTACCCTAAGTAAATATAGGTCTTCTGTTTTGGAAATAAAAGCGTTTCTCATTTCAACCATTTAGTGGTAAAACTTATAAGAAATGCATAAGAATAGATGTGAATTGAATTGATTTTAAGCAGAAAACTAGAATTGAACACCATTAGCAGCAAAAAGTGAATGATGCATGAAGCTCCAGTCTCTTAACAATCTAATGCTATTGGCGATCAAGATGGACACCCCATTATCAGTATTCATTACTATGCCATACAAATGTTAAGGGGTGGTGTAGAGGATAAAGAAACTCTCAAAAAACTAATCCTTAAAAGCATGTTTGCCATATAAATGCAGTTACAGGATTGCTTCCTAACTTTTGATTGCCTATATAAAATATAGGAAGACTTACTATTATCCTCTTAACTCATCTACCAATTCTAATTGGTGTTCACTGCTATCAACAACTTTATCTTTTTGCACTTTATTCATAGTATAGATACATTCAATCATGAAAAGTACCCCTGAAAATATGATGGTATAGGCCATCAGTTCCAACGATTCTTCAGAAGCATTTTTAACAGATCGATGGTAATTCTCTTCCATTATGTTACCCCAAATAAATTCCTGCCCGTAAATACGTGAGTAAGTATGTAAAATTAAATTACCAGTTATAAAAACACCCATTCCAAAAGATTGGAGCATGCCTGCCAATTGCTTAATAATTTTTTTCGCATTCAAATAGAAGTAGGGGAAATAAACCAGGGACACAGCAAAAATCCCCGCTTTCCACCAATCATTTAAATAATTATTAAACTCTCTTATTAAATAGACTGCCGCCATGTAACAGAGTGAAATCAGGAAAGGCCTAAATCGAGGCATCTTATATGCCGCTGTTCCCGCCACTATTATAATAAGAAAGAGCATTGCTTCCTGTGAGTATTCTGTCAGTGAGGTCTCTCCAAACTTATTACCGCTAACATCTGCTGTAGCATCCAAATAGGTGATTCCTACAATGCCAAAAAGTACAAATGCCATTATTACCACTTTTCTAAAAAATGGTAGAATATCGTACGATGTGTTTTTCATTTCGAAAGGAATATTGGTTCATTTTATTTCGATAGATAATTATTCACAAATCCAGCATTGTCTGGTGAGAGTCTTTGCAAGAAATACTACTATACAAGCTAACGGTAATGGAAATATCTGTGCCAACAGATATTAAAAAAAATATAAGAAGCTTTCATAGCCATAGTTTATTAGCAATTTTAAGCTGAAGTGTATACCACAGATATAACAATTTCAGATCAGATGAAGAAAATAGAGAAATCAGACTTAATTTTTATAAATCCATTTTATTAAATAGTTTTAATTCTAATTGATAACAATTTATAGCTTATTCAAGCCAAAAAGTAATGAGGTTAACAGTTAGCATCCAAAGATTAAAAAAATATGAAAAACATCACTGTATTTTGCGCCTCCAGTCCGGGGCGCAATCAAAAATTCTTAGCGCTGGCAAGATTGATGGGGAATACTTTAGCGCAACAACAAATCGGGTTGGTATATGGTGGCGCCAAAGTAGGATTAATGGGTGCCTTAGCAGACGGCGCATTAGAGAAAGGAGGGAAAGTAATAGGTGTGCTCCCCTCCTTTTTAAGATCCAAAGAAATTGCTCATGAAGGCCTTACTCAGTTGATTCTGACTGAGAGTATGCATGAAAGAAAAATGAAAATGAACGATTTATCTGATGGTGTTATAGCATTGCCTGGCGGTTTTGGTACATTTGAAGAATTATTTGAAATGCTAACCTGGGCACAGCTGGGGCTTCATCAAAAACCCATCGGCTTATTGAATTATGGTGGATTTTATGACCCTCTTGTAAGGATGATCCAGCAAATGGCCGATCTAGGTTTTTTAAGTGAAACCAATAAAAATATGTTACTTGTAAGTGATAATATTGATGACTTACTACACCAAATGAAAAACTATGTAGCACCAACAGTACCCGAATGGATTGAAAAGGAAAACACCTGACCCTGAGCACTATTTATCCTGCTCCATAGGCAATAACCAATCAGATTTTTTAAATCGATGCCACTCAACCTGGGCTAAATTTTTCTTAGGATTATATAATGGTTGGCTATTGCGCCCATTCAAACGTACTTTACCTACAGCATAAATTTCAGCATTCGGCCAGCCTTTTTCGGCAAAATCTTTTTTAAGCACTTGCACAAACTGCCAGCACATATCAGGGCGAGTTGCGATTACACGTTGCTGTTTTGGAGTGAGGTACTTGGACTTATCCACCATTACAGTGCTGTCATTTTCAGGATTTACCACCTTAAAATTCACATAACCACCCTTACTTCTTAGCATCATTCTCCAGGAAAGTCGATGGCCTTCCTCGCTCCAATGCACATTACTATCATAAAACCAATGGCGAGAAGGCAGGGTAATTTGAAGTAGCACCCATACTAACAAAATAGCCATTAGGGGTTTATTTACAGGGTAAACGAGCAAATTTGATTTTTCAATTCTGTTTTTGAAGAATATTCTGCGGATAACTCCCGGATCGAAAAAGAAAATACACATAGCGATACCCATAAATGGAAATATGCCTACATGAAAAACAGCTGAATTGAATAAATGGAAAAATACGGAAGCAATAAAAGCCCATTTCCGAGTACGTTTCCATAATAACAATGGTGTTATGAACAGATCAAAAAACAAACCTCCATAGGCTATAAAATAATGCACCCATTGTTTCTGAAGTAAATCCCCCACCAGCCATAAATTAGATTTACTGGATACAAGCATTCTTATGGAATCGGTTGTCAGCCAATCCATATTTAATTTAGCAATGCCTGCATAGGTGTATACAATTCCTATTTGGACCATAAATAAAATTCTCGCCCAATTAGGGCAAGTGTATGATTTCAACTCCGGCTTATATTTAGCATCAAGAGAAAAGGCTCGATTGGCCGGCACTAAACACATCAGAATACAAAGCAACACTAATAAATAATAGTGATTATTGTAATTCGTTTTCTGCATAAAGTAGACCATTGACCACATAACAGTATAGCTACCAATGGCAAACCTGTATCTGTAGCCCAGCATTACCATTATACCAAAACAACCCATTATAAAGAAATAGAAGTACATTCCATTGCCGGGCAGGGGATGCAACCAGGAGAAATCCATAAATGTAAATGTCATTACGGGATCAATAAATGCCCTGCGCACCCAACCCGTCATAATTGCACCCCAAGCTTCTGCTGTAATGAGGAAACCAAATATAGCCCTGAACACAACCAGGAAACTGTTGTCTATCGCTTGAAAAAGGGTTTCTTCAATTTTTTTCATTTATAAATATAGATTTATCAAAGCTTTTCTTCACTCTTCAACTTTACAAAAGTATACTTTTTCACGGAAATCGGTCTTTTTTTAAAGAGTAAATAGGCAGATGGGGAAAGCACCAAAGAAGCTGTTTTAAGTTTTTAAAAATCCTCAGAAGATTCATCATTAATTTCATCTTTTCATAATCTCAAGTTAACTTTATCAGTATTCAATTTTACTAGCTTAAAAAAACGCTGATTTTAACTGATAATATGTCCGAAAAGCAAACTATTCCCGGAATTTATAACTGGTGCGACAGGTGGTGCGAGAAATGTCCCTTTATTAAAAGGTGTGGTGTTGGCAGACAGGAAATGGAAACTCTCGATAAAAAAGGCAAAGAAAACGAGCCTGAATTTTGGCAAAAAATAGGTAAACAATTGTCAAAGACCCTTATTTTATTAAGAAATGTAGCTAAAGAAAAAGGAATTGATTTAGATAACATTCCTCAGGAAGAATGGGACGAGATTCAGAAAGCAAGTAAACAACAATGGACAGAAGCTGAATCGCACCCAATTTCTACTATTGGTATTGAATATTTTAAATTGGCTAATCAGCAAATCAGTTCCGGCTTTATACAGGAAAAATTAAAAACAGAACTCCGCAATCTTGAATTGGGGATAAACAAGAATAGCACTGAAAGCATTAAACAATTGACAGATGGATTGGAGGTAGTGAAATGGTATATGTATTTCCTTCCTGCCAAATGTCAAAGGTTGGCAATGGAGCGGCTGGATAAAGAACTGGAAGATGAATTTCCTCCGGAAGAGCGATCTTATAACGGCACTGCCAAGATTACGCTCATCGGCATAAAAAGATCTGTTGCTGCCTGGGGAATGCTATTGGACAAAATACCTGAAGCAGAAGATGAAATCCTTTCTGTTT
>JBEPWY010000025.1:16923-17999 GCA_041642185.1 Marivirga sp. | reverse complement strand
ACTGAAATTGTGTTAAATGTTGTGCTAAGGTATTGTCAATGTTGCCATTAATAAACTCCACATTCTTATTTTCCTTATTTATGTCTTTGGCAATGGAAATAAGGTTGGCATCTCCTTCGAAAGTACAAATATGTGCTTGCTGATTTGCATCAGCCATATAAGCAGTGTTGATGCCCAAACAAGTACCTAATTCAATTATTTGGCCAAATTGAAAATGTTGAATAAGATGTTTTAAAAGTTGGGAAAAATGAGGGGAAGAAAGGCTGTATTTGGCAATATCTTTAATTTTTCTTCTGTTGGAAGCCATCTTTTTTGAGCCAGCGCCAAAATCATTTAACACAATTTCAGTTTCTGATTTCAGTAATCGACTTCTTTCTCTTTCTATTTCAAAAAAAACAGCTCCAGAGGGGTTGTTTTTAAGAAATGCTCTGTAAAAATGATAGAAAAAAGGGGAATGAAGTGAATGTTCATCTGTTTTCAGATGGAAATGATTTAACCATTCTTTTGCCAAATATAAATTCAATGATTAATTAAGTCTGTAAGGGGCAACCATAACAAATTCAGGAATGGAAACTTTTAATTGTTTACCATCGACCAAACGCTCCATAGTGTAATGGCCATGCATTTTGCCAAAGGCAGATTTCAAGTTACATCCAGAAACATATGAATGTAGTTCTCCGGGCTCCAACACAGGCTGCTGACCAACCACTCCTTCACCCTCTACCTCTTTCATTGTTAAGCCGGCATCATGAATATACCAGCGCCTCCTTAAAAGCTGTACAGTATGTTCACTATTGTTCTCTATAATCACCTTATAAGTAAACACATAATGAAACTGAACCGGACTTGAGTATTCCGGTTGATAGTGCGTTTCAATGCTAACGCTTATTCCTTTTGTATTTAGCTTGACCATAAAGTAAATATATGATTTCTTTTTTAACGAATTTATAAATTGAATAGTTTAAAAAAACATAAACTGAAAATATTTTTTTTAATTTTGGTCTTATGGTTTCCCCTACAAATATCAAAATACATCCCAGCTGGAAAATTCATTTACAGGAGGAGTTTTTAAAGCC
>JBEPWY010000025.1:10056-16913 GCA_041642185.1 Marivirga sp. | reverse complement strand
AAAGAAATTTTCCCGGAAGGAAATTTCATTTTTAATGCTTTTGATAAATGCCCATTTGATCAGGTGAAAGTGGTGATATTAGGACAGGATCCATATCACGGACCAGGCCAGGCCAATGGGTTAAGTTTTTCAGTAAATTCAGGTATGCCTATGCCTCCATCCTTGCTTAACATTTTTAAAGAAAGGAAAGCTGATTTAAATAAACCCATGCCACCCAATGGAGATTTAAGTGTATGGGCAGAGCAAGGTGTACTCTTATTAAATGCTACACTTACTGTAGCCGCTAAATCTCCTGGCTCACATCAAAATAAAGGGTGGGAAGATTTTACAGATGCTGTAATTAAGACTTTATCAGAGCAAAAAGAGAAGTTGGTTTTTATTCTATGGGGAGCCTATGCGCAGAAAAAAGGGACGATCATTAATAGAGATAAGCACTTTGTCATAGAATCGCCACACCCTTCACCTTTTGCTGCATATAGAGGCTTTTTTGGCTCCAAACCATTTAGTAAAACCAATAGCTATTTAGAAGCCAATGGAATGGAACCCATAAACTGGTAACTTATTTATTATTCAGCAGCCACACTAACTTTCACACCGTGTTCTTGTAAATAGGCAATAATATCACGAATTGCTTCAGCTTGTTCTTTGTTTTTTGCGTCAAAATTTATTCTCCGAAGCCATACATGTTGAAGTGCTTCCAATTTCTTTAATTCGGTAGGGATGCTGCTTATTTTATTATTATGGAATCTTCATCGCTATAAAATTTGTAATTCCATCTTTGGGCCAAGGAGAGTAAGGGTAGTGCGGTTGAGTGTAAAATAATGATTAAAATTTTCATAAATTAGTTATTTAAACTAAAGTTATAGTTAATAAATATTTTCTACAAATAAAATGTAATAAAATTAAAAACGACTGTAGGGATGGTTTTTACTATAAAACTCGAAAAATCCGATAAAAAAGCATATTTCTGCTATCATTATCCATATAAAAAGACTATTTTTGACATTTGGTAAAAGCATTATGAGTAAAGAAAAAGATAAGAACAATCAAGATTATTCAGCAGGTAATATTACCGTTTTAGAAGGACTTGAAGCAGTAAGAAAAAGACCTGCCATGTACATTGGTGATATAGGGGCAAAAGGTTTCCATCACATGGTATGGGAGGTGGTTGATAACTCTATAGATGAAGCAATGGCAGGCCATTGTTCTACCATTAAAGTTGAAATCAACGAAGACAATTCAGTGACTGTTACCGATGACGGTAGGGGTATACCTGTCGACATGCACGAGAAGGAAGGTAAATCTGCTCTTGAAGTAGTAATGACCGTACTCCATGCAGGTGGTAAATTTGATAAAGATACATATAAAGTTTCCGGTGGTCTCCATGGTGTGGGTATCTCAGTTGTAAATGCGCTTTCTACTGAATTGAAAGCCACAGTTTATAGCAGGGACGGGAAAATATACGAGCAAGAATATTCTATTGGTATTCCTAAAGGTCCTGTTAAACCAGTAGGTGAAACAGATATCACAGGAACCAAAATCCAATTTAAGCCGGATTCTTCCATTTTCTTATTGAATGAGTTTAAGTACGATACGATCGCTACCAGATTAAGGGAATTAGCTTATCTGAATGCAGGTGTACGTATTGAATTGATCGATCACAGAGAAAAAGGAGATGACGGAGAGGATAAGCAAGAAGTTTTCTTAAGTGAAGGTGGACTGACAGAATTCGTTGAATATCTGGATGCAGGACGTGAAAGGCTAATTCCTAGCCCGATCTATATGGAAGGTGAGAAAAATGGTGTTCCGGTTCAGGTTGGCTTGAACTACAATACTTCTTATACTGAAAACGTGGTGTCTTATGTGAATAACATTAATACTTACGAAGGTGGTACGCACGTATCCGGTTTCAGAAGAGCTTTAACCCGTACTTTGAAAGCTTATGCAGATAAATCAGGGATTTTAGACAAGCAAAAAATTGAAGTGGCCGGAGATGATTTTCGTGAAGGACTTACAGCTATTATTTCTGTAAAGGTAGCGGAACCTCAGTTTGAAGGGCAGACTAAAACTAAATTAGGTAATTCGGATGTAATGGGTGCAGTGGAAAGCTGTGTGTCTGAAGTACTTCAAAATTACCTGGAGGAAAATCCGAAGGAAGCTAAAATGATCGTTCAAAAGGTTATTTTAGCAGCTCAGGCCCGTCATGCTGCCCGTAAGGCGCGTGAAATGGTTCAGCGTAAAAATGTGATGAGCGGTTCAGGTTTACCCGGTAAGTTGGCCGATTGCTCTGAAAAGGATCCAGCTATTTCTGAACTTTACCTGGTTGAGGGTGACTCTGCAGGTGGATCTGCCAAGCAAGGCCGAAATAGAAAATATCAGGCTATTTTGCCATTAAAAGGTAAAATTTTAAATGTTGAAAAGGCTCAGATACATAAGATTTATGATAATGAGGAAATAAAAAATATCCTTACAGCATTAGGGGTGTCTTTTGGTACTGAAGATGATGAGAAAGCACTTAATATTGCCAAATTACGTTACCACAAAATTGTGATTATGACGGATGCGGATATTGATGGTTCTCACATTAGAACCTTAATTCTGACATTATTTTTCCGTTATATGCGCGAATTGATCGAAAGAGGCTATGTATATATTGCACAACCACCATTATACCTCATTAAAAGAGGTAAAAAAGAACGTTATTGCTTTACAGAGGACGATAGAGTTAAAGTTGTGGAGGAATTGGCTCCTGAAGGCAAAGAAGATTCATTGCATATACAACGTTACAAAGGTCTTGGAGAAATGAACCCTGAGCAGTTATGGACTACCACAATGGATCCTGAAACAAGGAACATGAAACAGGTATCTGTAGAATCTGCTGCCGAAGCAGATCATTTGTTCAGCATGCTAATGGGAGATGAAGTGCCACCAAGAAGGGATTTCATTGAGAAAAATGCTAAGTACGCTAAGATAGATATCTAATTGTAATTAATATAATTTATTTAAAAGCCCTTACTGACTAGTAGGGGCTTTTTTTATGCAGGCATTATTCAAAATCTATCTGTATCTATAGTCATTATATCTCCATTAATGATTGCTTGTACATATTATGAAAAAGCAGCGGAAGGAATATAAAACCGAAAATCACAAATGAACTGCTTAATAATATGTCAGCTATAAAATTATCTAAAAATCTTAACCATGTAGACAGGACAAAGATTAATAAAAATACTTGACCGCTGATCCATTGATATAAGAGCTGTTTGTTTTCCATTTTCTTTTCCTTCCATTTAAAATACAGAATTAATGGGAAACATAACAAAACAGCCCCTGCTTGCCCTATGTTAAGCAGCTTTATGGCGTATTGTAATTTTAATATTAAAAATAAAAGTCCTGTTACAAATACAAAACTGAAAATCCACGCCAATAAGTATATCGCTTTTTTCATTGTGTTTTATGTTTAATGAGATACTTCAGTGTGAGTCGATTGGTACATGCGAAAAAACAAGAAAGGTAAAAAACCCAACCCGAAAATTAGGAAGCCTAAACCTAATAAAATGGCAGCACCCTGTAGGTGTAGCATTTTAAACAGGCTGGCGGTAATAATTGTCATCAGGCTGACGCTGCCAAACACCCATTTCAATTTCTCTGATAGTACTGAAAACATCTTGTTTTTGAATTTATTGATCAGCAATAAGGGGAGGAACATAAAAGAAATGCCCAGCATGCCGCCGAACAGTAAAATAATGGCACCTGGGAAATGCATAATTTTAAAAAAAGCCCCTGCTGTTGTAGATAGGGCAAATAAATAGCCTGAAATATAAGTTAACTGTTTCATAATTATTATTTTTTTATGGTTTAGTAAAAAAACTGTTTCTCGCTGAATTTCTTCAAATCCGTTTGGTGTAGTTTGCTGATAGGCTATTTCATAAGCTTCTGGAAAGGAGATTCCATCCTGCATCTGCATTTCAACCAAACAACAGAAATGATCTATCAAGTCATCCTGAAGCTCTTTACTGCTGATTTTACTCTTGCTGATCTTTTCCTTTATAAAATCATAATTTTCATCTGATATCATATCGCAGGAAAAGGTTTATTGCTATCAAAAACTATTTTTTGAAGGGTAGCTATAAAATCTGCCAGCTCATTCATCACTTCCTTCTTAGCTGTTTCACCTTTTGGAGTCAGCCTATAATATTTTCTTACCCTCTTACCTATTTTTTCTTCTTCAATGGTGACTATGCCATCTTCAAGAAGTTTATGCAGGGTAGGATAAAGGCTCCCATCCTTAATAAGAATCTTACCATCAGAAATTTCTTTTACCTTCTGACAAATCTCATAACCGTACATTCTGTCGTTCTCTTCAAGAAGCTTGAGAATGATAACCCCTAATGTGCCTTTTAACAATTCTTTTGAATACATATTACAAAGATACATCATAATATGATGTATCAAACTAAAATGATTAAATTTATATTAAATAATCCATTCGGTTTAATTATAGGTTAAAGCTTTTATATATTTAAGTTTATTTCGAATGAATTATGGCAACAGATAGAATTAACGATTTAATTAATAAAAGCAATTTAGTTAGCAGAGACCTGAGCTGGATTCAGTTCAATTATAGAGTTTTGGATCAAGCCAGGCAAACGGATAGGAATGTTTTTGAAAGATTGAAGTTTTTGGCTATTACTGCTTCCAATCTTGATGAGTTTTTCATGATCAGGGTGGGTTCTCTATATAACTATATTGACTACGGAAGAGAGCGTATTGATTATTCCGGTTTAAGAGAATTGCCTTTTCGAAAGAAATTACTTGCTGAATGCCAGTATTTTGTGAAATCTCAAAATAAATTATTTTCAGAGGTGTTACAACCTTTATTTGAAGATAATGATTTTAAGATTGTTAAAATGAGTGAATTAAATGAATCTGAACTGAAAAAAGCCAGTTCATTCTTTGATAAAATCATTTTTCCTATGCTAACACCAATGGTGTATGACAATTACCATACTTTTCCGATTTTAATGAACAAGCTATTGATATTTTCAGTAGTTACTAGAAATCACGGAGATAAAAAGGATAATAAAAAGCTTTCCTTTATCCAGATGCCTCAAAATATCCAGCGGTTTTTTGAGATTGAAAGAGAAGGGAAAATTCTATTTCTTCCTATAGAGGAATTGGTAAGAACAAATATTGATCAGCTTTTCAGAAATATAGAAATACTCTCCGTTAATATGTTCAGGATTACTAGAAACGGTGATTTTACTCTGGAAGAAAGTGACGATATAGAAGCCAATTTTCTTGAAGAGATGCGCAAAAAGCTAAAAACCCGTAAAACAGGACGGGTGGTGCGCATAGAAATAGATAAGGATTATGATAAATGGATGATGAAGGTCCTGTCCGAGCGATGGGAACTGGACAAGGACAATATTTTTAAGTTTGATGATAATACGCTTTTGGATTATGCGGCACTATGGCAGGTAATTAAGCATAATGAATTTAAAGATAAAATACCGGAAATGCATGAGCCGGTGCCTCCTTTAACTTTTCCTGAACATAAATCTGATTCTGATAATATATTTGAGATATTAAAGGACAGGGATATACTTTTACACCACCCTTATAATAATATTGAGCCGGTACTGGACATGATAGAAAAAGCTTCAGATGACCCTAAGGTGCTTTCTATTAAATTAACTATATATCGTCTGGCCAAGAATTCAAGGATAGTGGAGGCTTTATTAAAAGCTGCTGAAAATGGAATTCACGTTTCAGTATTATTTGAAGTGAAAGCCCGTTTCGACGAAGAAAATAACATACGTGAAGCTAAGAGATTACAAAAAGCTGGATGTTTCGTAATCTATGGCATCAGCCGGTTTAAAACACATACTAAATTACTGATGATTGTGCGTAGGGAAGGGGCTAAAGTAACCCGTTACCTGCATATGGCCAGTGGTAATTATAATGAAGAAACAGCGCGTTTATATACTGATATTGGTTTAATGACTACCGATGAAGTATATGCACAGGATATTTCTGAATTTTTTAATGTAATAACAGGTCATAGTTTCCCTCAGGAGTATGAGCGATTGATTACAGCGCCTAAAGATATGCGAAACAAACTGATCGCCCTGATTAGGAATGAAGCTAAAAATGCCAAAGAGGGTCTTAAATCCGGGATATGTATTAAAATTAATTCATTGGAAGACAAGGAAGCTATTGAAGAACTTTATGCTGCATCTCAGGCTGGAGTTCCTATACAATTAATAGTTAGAGGTATTTGCTGTTTAAGACCGGGTAGAACAGGGTTAAGTGAAAATATATCTGTTTGCTCTATAGTAGGTAATTATCTTGAACACTCAAGAATTTACTATTTCCATAATAATGGAGAGCCTAAAGTGTATGGTGGAAGCGCCGATATGATGGTACGGTCATTTGAGAGACGTCTGGAATCTCTATTCCTGATTGTTGACGAAACTCTGAAAAAGCAAGTGATGAACATCCTTAGATTTAATTTAAAGGACAATGTCAATTCCTACATAATGAATGAAGATGGCAGTTATTCTGTGAAAAAAATAAAAGGATCAGAGCCGTTCAATATTTATGAAGAGTTTTACAAGCTTACTCCAGAAAAAATAGAGGATGTGAAATTGGTTGAATAACTTGTTATAAATTTTTAAGCGGCTTACTGTATAAACAAAAATTGAAATTGTAACTTAATATTAAGTTGATTTAATTATAAAGTTCCTGGCTTAGGGAATTCTTTAATTAATAGTTTAAAAACCATTTCATAGCAGCTGATTCATCCTTAAATAATTTAGTAATAAAAGGCAGTTTGTCTTCAGCAGAATTATAAT
>JBEPWY010000025.1:0-10046 GCA_041642185.1 Marivirga sp. | reverse complement strand
TTATCAGATGCAAATTGGGAAACAGGAACTATCACAGACTGATGAGTAAATCCTAATTCTTGGTATTTGGGGTTTATTTCGTCACTAAGCCAGCGAATATCTTCATTCCGAATCAATTCTATTTCTTTCGTATCTGCAAACAGAAGGAACTTGTCTTGTTCCTCCATTTTAATTTTTGGAAGTTCTTTAGCGTAAATTTCCAAAGAGTTACCTATTAAATCTCTGAATACAATAGGGTTAAATATACCTCTCCACACCTCTTTTATGTAAGGCATCCCCTTGATTTCTTCTATGGTAATTCTTAGTTTGGGGTGTGTGTATAGTCTCATAAATTATATTTTGTTTAATAATAAAATTAAAAAAAAAGAATCAAAAACTTTTAACAGCTTTTGATTCTTTTTTTTAATGCAATTATGTAAATATTATTTTCCTTTTTTAGGCTTGTTTTTCTTAGCTTCTTCACTGGCTTTCATAGCCTCCTGCAGTCTTTGCTGGAATTTAGAAGTCTTTTTATTTACATTTTTCTTTTTGTTCTCTTCCAGAATTTGTTTGATTTTATCTTCATCAATCATTTTTCTGATTAATGCCTGCTGTCCGAAAGTAATAATGTTAGCAACAAAATAGTAGAAGCTTAATGCTGCTGCGAAATTATTCAACACAAACATAAACACTATTGGCATAATGTATTGTATGTTTTTCATTGGCCCCTGTACTGAACTTACCTGTCCTTGTGACCATGTAATCAATAAGGTAGACAATGTCATTAGTATAGTAAATAAACTCACGTGATCACCATAGAATGGAATAGTGAAAGGTAAACTTGCTATACTGTCATAGGTTGATAAATCTGTTGCCCAAAGGAATCCTTCCTGCCTTAACTCAATAGAGCTTGGGAAGAAATAGAACATAGCAAATAAAATAGGCATTTGCAGTAGTAGTGGAATACAGCCTGAAAGCGGATTCACACCTACCTTCTGATAGAGCTGCATCTGCTCAGCCTGAGCTTTTTGAGCATCTCCACCATGCTTTTCCTTAATCTCATCTAATTGAGGCTTCAGTACTTTCGTTTTAGCCATAGATACATATGACTTATATGAAAGCGGTGATAAGGCCAATTTGATCAGAAACACCAATATAATGATGATGATACCATAGTTACCTATGAATTTCTCCAATACATGGAATACATTAATAATTACATATTTATTAACTAAACTGATTGGGAACCAACCTAAATAAATATTCTCTTCAAAATCTGCAGCAACAGTTTGAAGAATTTTATAATTATTTGGGCCATAATAAAATTTAAATTCTCCTTTTTTGTCTTTCACTTCTGAAAGCGAAACTTCAACCTTCATTTCTGCGTCCTTTACAAACTCATCTGCTAAATTTTCCTGAGAAATTTTAGCATGGGCTCTTTGCATAGCGATATCAGAAATAAGTGCTGAATTAAAGAAGTTATGCTTAAAAGAGAACCATTTAATAGGTTCAGTTAAAATTTCTTCATCTGTATCAGCACTTTCGCTTAAATAATCCATACCATCCTCTACTGAATAATAGTTGATAGTAGCCTTTCTTCTGCTCTCAGTAAGATCTTTTTCAAACTTACGCATTTTCTTATTCCAGATAAGGGTGAAATTTTCACCTATTATTTCATTCTGAAATCCATTCAATGCCAGATCATATCCTACTTCATAATGTGAACCTGATAAGGTATAAGTTTGCTCTACAGTCTTCCCGTTTCCTAGATCAGCCCTGAAAACAATTTTAGAAGTATCACCTGCTTTTAATGAAGCATATGGCTTTTCTATTACTTTATAATTTAAGTCGTAAAGATCAACTGTTCCTACGGATGTATTAACCAATAATTGCTTTTTTTCATGAGCTTCCTCAACCAAAACTAAGGGTTGTCCGTCAAAGGTTTCAAATTCTTTTAACCTTAAATAGTTTATGATACCTCCCTTTGTGTTAAAAGTCACTTCAATTACATCAGTGTTGATTGTAATTTCTTCTGATTTTCCACTGGCAGCCGATGCAAAAACACCATACTTAGCTTTTAATGATTCATTGATTAGGGAGTCATTTTCTATATTAGCGGACTCTCTTCTATCCGTAGTAAATTCCTTGGATGTTTCTGGGCTATCCTGGATTGTTTGTTCAGTTTGATTGACAGTTTCTGGCTCCGCAGGCTTTGGAGTGTCTGCAAAAAACCAGAAATAGGCTATTAATAAAATTGAAATCAGGATAAGCCCTGTTGCTTGATTTTTTTCCATTATACTGTATTAATTCGATTCTGATAAAATTTTGTGCTCTAAACTAGCTTTCACAAACCGAACAAATAACGGATGTGGATTTAGTACTGTACTTTTTAATTCAGGGTGAAATTGGCTTCCCACAAACCATGGGTGATCCGGAATTTCAATGATTTCTACTAATTGAGAATCGGGGTTGATACCACTGGCAATCATACCCGCTTTCTCAAATTCTTGCAAATATCTGTTATTAAATTCGTATCTGTGCCTATGTCGCTCATTAATTTTTGTTTTTCCGTAAGCCTGATACGCTTTTGTTCCTTTTTTCAGCTCACAAGGGTAAGATCCAAGCCTCATTGTACCACCTTTGAGGGTAATGTTTTTTTGATCTTCCATTAAAGCTATTACAGGGTGCTTGGTTTTGTCGTTCGTTTCTATAGAAGCGGCACCTTTTAAACCCAATACATTTTGTGCAAACTCTATTACTGCACATTGCATACCTAAACAAATTCCAAAGAAAGGAAGTTTGTTTTCTCTTACATATTTAATGGCAGCAATTTTCCCGTCAATACCTCTTTCACCAAAGCCCGGGGCCACCAAAACTCCATGCATATTGGAAAATAACTCTGCCACATTTTCGTCATTTACCTCTTCAGAATGGATCCACTTCAAATTAACTTTTGTCTCATTGCGAGCTCCAGCATGAATGAAAGATTCGGTAATTGATTTATAAGCATCAGGTAATTCAATATATTTTCCTACCAGGGCTATATTAACTTCCGAAATAGGATTTTTTAATCTTCCTAGAAATTCCTTCCATTGAGTAAGTTCAGGTTCTATTTTATGAGATAGCTTTAATTTTGCTAAAACTCTTTCATCCAGCTTTTCTTTTCTCATCAAAAGAGGCACATCGTAAATAGATTCTGCATCCATTGCCTCAATTACTGAGCTTACATGAACATTACAGAATAGGGCAATTTTTTTTCTGATGTCATGTGGTAGTTTATGTTCTGTTCGGCAAACTAAAATATCAGGTTGCACCCCTGATTCAAGAAGTTGTTTTACAGCATGCTGTGTAGGTTTGGTTTTAAGCTCTCCTGCTGCTTTTAGATAAGGAACCAATGTTAAATTAATTACTAAAAAATTGTTTTGCCCTACATCCCATTTAACTTGTCTTATGGCTTCAATAAATGGTAATGATTCAATATCTCCTATACAACCACCAATTTCAGTAATAACTATATCATAATCTTTAGTTTCAGCAACAGCATAAATGTTCCTTTTAATTTCATCAGTAATATGAGGAATCACCTGAACAGTTTTACCTAAATAAGCTCCCTCACGTTCTTTAGTGATTACATTATTATAAATTCTGCCGGTAGTAACATTGTTTGCCTGGGAGGTACTGATATTCAGGAATCTTTCGTAATGGCCTAAATCCAAATCGGTTTCAGCACCATCATCAGTAACAAAGCATTCGCCATGTTCGTATGGATTCAAGGTGCCGGGATC
Organism: Marivirga sp.; assembly: GCA_041642185.1. Lineage (GTDB taxonomy): Bacteria > Bacteroidota > Bacteroidia > Cytophagales > Cyclobacteriaceae > Marivirga. The sequence continues at coordinate 6,282 of JBEPWY010000025.1, read as the reverse complement.
AATATTGATATATGGGTCAAGTTTCTGTATGGTAACAGAAAAGCCACGCGCCTGCAAAAGTTTTGCCAGTGAAGCCGCAATTATACCCTTACCTAATGATGAAGTTACCCCTCCGGTTATGAAGATGTATTTTGTTGTTTTTTGAGATGCCATAAGTTTTGTTCAAAGTCGCTTAAGTACTTATGGGATACAAAGGTAAAAGAAGCATTTGAAAAATGTCTATTTAATTTAAATAAATATATGATTTAATTTTAAATGCTGCCCAAATCACTATTAATTAAACACTTAAAATAATATTATTCCAGTATTTTAAATATGTCTCCATCTTCCATATCCCTGATGGCTCTGTAGGTATGGATATTATGGATATTAATATTCATTAATCCCTGATGCTCGGTGGCTAATAAAGCACCAGTTTCAGTTTTTATCCAATTTTCCCAGCTAAACTCCACACCACCTACAGGTATAATCTGAACCCACATTTTTACTGATTGGGTTAAGTAGGTTTGTTTATCAACAATATAAAGATAGGAATCGCCTGGGGTAACTCCTCCTGAAGAATATTTAACCAGCAAAGCTTCAGTTGCTGCATTATCAGTTTCTACATAATATCTTTCAGTACCTGAATCCCTTATTTTTGTGATCGGGTTGAGCCAAAATGAATCATTGGCCCAAAATTCGTACGCATCTTTAACATACTTAGCTGTGGCTGCAGAATCATTAATTACTTTGCCTTTAAAAATTGCTTTACCTATTTTATTATTCAAATCGACAAATACTTCGTAGCTATCCCAGCTTACTTTGGCATAATGCCTGTTTTTATCCCAAATGTGTTTGTGACCACCTAATGACCATACTGCAACGGCTGTTTTCTGCCATGCGGAGTCATTTACCGCCTCAAGCATTTGATCAGCCAGCTCCTCTGCAATTGGACCTTTATTTCCTTCAGGTACTGGTTTGTCAACAATTAAATAAGCTATATATCCTATGGCAGCCAGAAAAGCCAATACAATCAATATCCACTTTAAGATTTTCATTATAAAAGTTTAAAACGGTATGTAAATTAATTTTTTGGTTTCGAAAAAGTCCTCGTTAAAATACTCAGAAAGGTTTATTTCCTGATAAGGCCTTTTAATTTCTTTCATTTCCTCATCCAAATCGCCACCTTTCAGTGCTAAAACAGCGGCCTCTCCATTGGGGTTGTTATGAATCATCTTTTGCTGAACCCAGGGAAGGAAATTATTCATACGAGTTACAGCTCTACTCACAATAAAATCAAAAGTACCTTTTACTTTTTCAGCTCTTTCATGAAAAGCAATCACATTGGTTAACCCAAGGCTTTTACTCACCTCATTCACCACTGTTATTTTTTTACCGATAGAATCAACTAGAGTGAATTTTGCTGTAGGAAACAAAATAGCCAACGGAATGCCTGGAAAGCCTCCACCTGTGCCTACATCTAAAATTTTTTTATTACTTAAATCTGTAAATTTTGCTATAGCTAGTGCATGCAATACGTGTTTTTCATAGAAATGATCAAGATCTTTTCTGGAAATTACATTTATTTTTTCATTCCACTCTTCGTATAGCTTACCTAATGATTGAAATTGATTTTTTTGAATATCTGACAGATCAGGAAAATATTGATCAATGATAAGGCTGTTATCCATGCTTAAAAATTCTTTTGCTTGCCTTCAATTAATTCACGCATTAATTCACGGGACCGATGTAACTGTGCCTTAATTGTACCTAATGGGGAATCCAGTTCTTTAGCTATTTCTTCATAAGAAAGCTCCTGGAAATATCGTAGTTTAACCAGCCTTTGATATTTGGAGGGTAATTTATCCACAAACATCCTCATCAATTCAATACGTTGCTGCCTAATGGCACTATCCTGAGGAGTAAGGTTTCTGTCTTCAATGTCAATACCAACAGCATCTCCATTATCATCAGTATAGGAAGAGTGAATGCTTATAGTTCTTAGTTTTTTCTTTCTAATAAAGTCAATCGCATTGTTAGTTGCAATTCTGAAGAGCCAGGTACTAAAGGTGTAATCTTTTTTAAATCTATGTAAGCTTTTGAATGCTTTTGAAAATGCTTCAATGGTTAAATCTTCTGCGTCATCTACATTTCTCACCATTTTAAGCACCATGTGATATACAGGTTTTCTATATCTTTTCATCAATTCTGCATAAGCCATTTGATCTTTGGCCAATACTGCTTGATCTATTAATCTGAAATCTTTTAATGCCTTTTCCGAAAAACTTCTGTTTTTGTTTATTTCCATTTAACTTTTTTTGACAATATTGCGCGGGTTCCTAATATCCAATAATAAAAAATAAAAACTATTTCTAAAACCGGTAGCAACCATAATTTATTTATATCTCCAAACTTGGTGCTAACTTTCCAAAATACGACATATTGTCCTATTAGCCTTGAAATCATTAACAAACCAACTATTAATATTTCAGAAAATTGTCCAGCACTAACTACGAAGATAAAAAATATCCATAACATTGTTTGAGAAATATGATATATTCCCAAGCGAAGTTTATCTTTTTCACGATAATATTTGCCAACTGAAAGATGTCGTTTTTTTTGTCTGATAAAATCTTTCCAGTTGTGTTTTGGTTTAGAATAGAGGGTAGCTTGCTCATCGGTGCAAATTGCCGTATTCATGCCATTTGTATGTTTGTTTACAAATAAATCATCGTCTCCACCTGTTACGTTCAAATATTCTTTAAAACCTCTATTGTCCAGAAACAATGATTTTTTATATGATAGGTTACGACCTATACCCATGTAAGGTTTGCCGGATAAGGCTAAAGAAATATATAAAATTGCAGTCTGCAAGGTTTCATACCTTATAAAACTGTTCAAAAATCCGCCGGTTTTCTCATATAATGACACACCTAAAACCAATTCTGTACCCTCTAAATCATATTGACGTGCCATTTTGTCAATCCATTTTTTACTAATTGACTTGCAATCAGCATCAGTGAGCAAAACAATTTCATGTTTAGCGGCTTTTATTCCAATTGTAAGGGCATGTTTTTTATGGTTGGTGTGTTGTGGTACTTCTTCTAATCTGATAATATTTAGAACTGAGTATTTCTTTTTGATCTCCAATAGCCACTCGTAGGATCCGTCGTGCGAGCGGTCATCCACCACAATTACTTCAAAATCAGGATATTCCTGCTCTAGTATACTGGTTAATCTTTCTTGTAAGTTGTTCTTTTCATTGTGGGCACAAATTATAACCGATACAGCAGGCATAGTTTCCATTTTTGTCTCTTCAGGTGTATAAAATGCCAGTTTTAGGAAATACCTAAAGAGAAAATAAAATTGAATGAGTAAAAAGAAACAGAAAATGTAGAATAGCGGATGGAAGCTTGTCATGAATGCAAAAAATCTTTTCTTGGTATTTTGACAAAGATATTGGAAAATAAAAACTATAAATTCTTAAGAAGCTATATTTTTGCATTTCTATGATATTTAACATTTCAGATAAAGACAAAAATTCGAAAGCCAGGGCAGGATTAATGCACACTGCACATGGTGAAATCAAGACTCCAATTTTTATGCCTGTGGGAACTGCAGGTTCGGTAAAGGCTGTTCACCAGCGTGAATTGCACGATGATATAAAAGCACAAATTATTTTAGGCAATACCTATCATTTGTACCTCAGGCCAGGTTTAGACATACTGGAGAAAGTAGGCGGTTTACATAAATTCAATGGATGGGATAAACCGATTCTTACAGATAGCGGTGGTTACCAGGTTTATAGCTTATCAGGCACCCGTAAAATTAAAGAAGAAGGAGTTACGTTTAAATCGCATATTGACGGATCTAAACATATATTTAGTCCGGAATATGTGATGGATATCCAGAGAAAAATAGGGGCGGATATTATGATGGCCTTTGATGAGTGTACTCCTTACCCATGCGATTACGAGTACGCACGAAAATCCATGGATATGACCCACCGCTGGCTTGACAGATGTATCAGCAGATTTGATGCAACTGAAGGAAATTATGGATATGAGCAGACACTTTTTCCTATTGTTCAGGGAAGCACTTATAAAGATTTACGGAAGCAATCTGCTGAAGTAATTGCATCAAAGGAGCAGCAAGGAAATGCTATTGGGGGTTTATCAGTAGGAGAGCCTGCTGAAATGATGTATGAAATGACTGAATTAGTCTGTGATATATTGCCCGCAGATAAACCACGTTACCTGATGGGAGTGGGTACACCAGCTAATATTTTAGAGTGCATTGCGTTAGGAGTGGATATGTTCGATTGTGTGATGCCAACCAGAAATGCCAGGAACGGTATGCTTTTTACCACGGAAGGAATTATTAATATCCGGAATAAAAAATGGGAAGATGATTTTTCCAGCCTCGATCCTGGGCTTACAGGTTATGTGGATACTTTTTATTCAAAAGCTTATTTACGCCATTTAATGATCTCCAAAGAAATATTAGGAGCTCAAATAGCTAGTATTCATAATTTAGCTTTTTACCTTTGGCTAGTTGAAAGTGCCAGAAAAGAAATCATTTTAGGAACATTTTTTGAATGGAAAGAAAAAATGGTCGGAAAATTGATGCAAAGGATTTAAGCAAGAAATAACCTATGAAGATTTTAGACAGATACATCATTAAAAAATTCCTTTCCACTTTCGTTTTCGTGGTACTGATCATATTGGCTATAGTGGTAGTTATTGATTATACGGAAAAAAATGATGATTTCATGAAGCACAATCTCACATTCATGGAGATTTTGCCTTACTATGCTGGTTTTATTCCCTGGATAGCAAATTTAATTACACCAATTACGGTTTTTATAGCTACTGTATTTGTTACCTCAAAAATGGCAGGCCATACGGAAATTGTAGCAATGCTGGCAGGAGGGATGAGTTTCAAGCGTTTTATGAGACCCTACTTCATAGGAGCGGGAATTATTGCTTTATTTAGCTTTTTCCTTAATTCATATGTTATCCCTAAAGCGAATAAAACCCGGATTGCATTTGAAATAGCCTATACTAAAAAACCGTTTTATTTCAACGATAGAAATATTCACTTGAAAATTGCCCCTGAAGTTTATGCCTATATGGAAAGTTATAATAATCAACGGGATGTAGGTTATCGTTTTACTTTAGAAAAAATTGCAGATAAGGAGCTTAAAGAAAAATTAAGTGCAAGAAGAATAGAATGGGATTCTGTAAAATCGAGTTGGCAAATAAAAGATTGGGAGTTGCGTAAGTTTGATGGTTTTAAAGAAACGGCTACAAGAGGAACCGAAATGGATACTGTGCTCAATTTTACACCCGATGATTTTGGCAATAGTTTTGGCTTGCAGGAAACCCTCACTATGGGAGAGCTAAACAGCTATATTTCTTTACTGAGGGAGCGTGGCGCTGATAATGTAAAGGTGTACCTGATCGAACGCTATATACGATACATGTCACCTTTTGCTGCTCTTATTCTCACTTTTATAGGTGTGATTTTATCCTCCAAAAAAACAAGAGGGGGTACAGGTTTTCAAATAGCTTTAGGCTTTGTAATAGCTTTTGTTTTTATCATATTTTTTATTTTGAGTAAGGCTGTGGCAGAAAACTCCACAATGAATCCGATACTGGCGGTATGGCTTCCAAATATTACCTTTACTTGCCTGGGACTGATATTGTACAAATTTGTACCACGATGAACAATGAGCTAAAAAGTTATTTCAAATTGCATTTTATTGTCCTTATCTGGGGCTTTACAGCAATTCTTGGATTACTTATTTCCATTCCTGCAGTAGAAATTGTTTTTTACAGAACACTGCTGGCAAGTTTGGTATTAGCCATTTTATTGCTGGCAGCAAAAAGTAATTTTGCCATTGGTAACTATGAAATTATCAAAATTGTGGCTACCGGGTTTATAATCGCAGCACATTGGATTTTATTTTTTGGTGCGGCAAGAGTGTCTACTGCTTCGGTTTGTTTAGCAGGTATTGCCACTTGTTCATTCTGGACAAGCCTTTTTGAACCTTTAATGACTAAAAGGAAGGTTAAAATTTATGAAGTTATACTGGGCATAGTAGTAATGTTTGGTTTGTACATTATTTTCCGTTTTGAATTTCAATACGCTTTAGGAATTACAATGGCAATAGGAGCGGCTATGTTGGCCAGTATTTTCACTGTTTTGAATGGTCAGTTTACCCACAGGCACAACCCTTACATTATTACTTTTTATGAGATGCTTGGTGCCTTTATTGGCACAGCTGTTTTTCTGCCAATT
>JBEPWY010000024.1:0-18194 GCA_041642185.1 Marivirga sp. | reverse complement strand
ACGGCTATTAATTTTTCAGGATATTTATCACGGATGGCATCGATCAATTCCAATGGAAAAGCAGCTCCTGTACCAGATTCATTCAGGCAGATCGTAATCAATTCAGCCTCCTTTGGCACATTTATTTCCTCCAAAGCAGGAATAGCACCATCAGCCAATTGCAAATGATGTGTTTTTCTTTGCAGGTCTGTAGCAATTTTTTCAAACCTTGCAGAAAACGGGCCATTACTAATATGATAACTTTCCGAGCCTACACAGTTTAGAATAATTCGTTCCCACGCTTCGTTCGCTGATGAAGTAATAAGTACATGAAAGTTATCAGGAATATCCATTAGTTCCTTCAGATTTTCTGCACAGGCTTTATAAATATCTTTAAATTGCTGTCCTCTGTGGGATGCACTAACTACTCCCTCACGGATAGCTCTTTTTATATGTTCTTCAGCTGTAAAATACAAAGCTGAGGGTCCTGGAGTAAAATATATATCAGGCATTAGCTGTTGTTGTTAAATAATCTGTCTTCTTTTTATAATCTTTTAAAGTGATGGTAAAAAATAATACCATCGGGATAATTGTTGTCAATGCGCAAAACAAGTACATCTGTGAAAGAGAGAAAATTTCAGCGATATTTCCAAGTAAAAATGCGCCTATTCCTATTCCTAAATCAATGGATGAAAAGAAAGTACTGGTGGCCACTCCTCTTTTATTAGGCCTAACCATATTAATAACCATGGTTTGAAGTGTAGGCATTACAATTCCGTTACCTAGCCCCAATACAAATGCCGCGGTTAAAAACCCACTAATCTCCTGACTTTGAGAAAGTAAAACCAAGCCAGCTATGGTGCCTGCAAAACTTAAAAGCATAACAACGCCCGGACCTTGTCTATCAACCATTTTTCCGGTGAGTGGGCGAATAATACTTACTCCTGCAGCATAAATTAAAAAGAATAAGCCAGTGCTTTCTAAAGAAAGCTCTTTGGCAAAAAGTGTAATAAAGGACATAATTCCTGCAAAAGGAAAGGCTAAAAACAACATGATCATGGAAACCTTCAAAACCTTAGGCTCCAATACATTGGCCCATTCCAGCTTATTTTTCCGATTACTGATTTTAGGGTGGTTAACCATAAAAGACATTCCTACAGCTAACAAACACAAAGCTCCTGCTGATAGAAATAATACATCATAACTCCCACTGCTTTTTAAAATTTGCAGTCCTATTAAAGGACCAACGGCCATACTTAAAGTCATAGACAAGCCAAAAATACCAATACCCTCGCCTCTCCTTCCTTCAGGCACAATATCGGAAGTAATAGTTCCTCCACCTGTGGTAACCACGCCCCATACCCCTCCGTTTATTAACCTGAGAAACAATAAGAAACCAAAAGAGGCGGCTAACCCATAGGTAGCCATCACCAAAGCATACAAAAACATTGAAATAAGGAATAGCTTTCTGCGGCCATATTTATCGAAAAGGTATCCGCTAATAGGCCTTACCAATAAAGCCGACAAGGCATAAATACCGATAATGTAACCCACTTTATCTTTGTCTTCTCCTAATACGTCCGTCACGAAAGTTGGTAAAGTAGGCAATAGCAGGTAAAATGAAACTGCCATCATTAAATAGCTGAAACAATGAAGTAGAAAATCTTTAGTATATAATGGTGCTTTTTGCATTTGATGAAATATAAAGGATAACAACACAACAATGGTTGTTTATGTCATCAGCGATTTTGAAAGAATAAGAAGACGAATGTAAAATTAAGAATTATGCCTCTCTATTAAGTCTTTTAAAATAGCTTTAGCTTCGCTAACTGAGACTTTATGGTATAATTGATCCTGTACGATAACATTGGGTCCAGATTTACAAAAATCCATGCATTTGGTTTTTATAACCCTGACATCCTTTTTTAAATCGTTTTCTTTAATAAATTCTTTAAACGCATTTTTCACCTGATCACTGCCATTCTTCTGACAATCTTTTGATCCGCAGATAAAAATATATTTTTGATTGTTGTTTGATTGCATAATTAAAGTTAAAACTACTCATTTAACTTTCTTTATTATCGATTTTGATCAAATTAAGTTGGGCGTGGTTACTCTGTTGATCAATTCTATAGAGTTTTTTTCACTTCTAATTTTTGCGTCAAATTAGCCCTCTGGTTTTCAACGGTTCTGCTGCTAAAAAAAGCTCTTTTGCTATCTGAAAACTGGAATGCCCTTTAAATAGTTTCACTATTTAAAGTTCTCATTTGATAACAGATATTTTACCATTAATAATGGTTTTTCTTTTTTGGTTTAGGCTATTAATGTAATTATTTACCATTACCTCTCTTACTTTTTTACTGTAAGACTCTGAACGGAAAAGCAAAAAGAGGTTTGAGTAAACCCAAACCTCTTTTAAATTTCATTTAAATATAAATTTTATAACGGGATATTTCCATGTTTTTTCTTTGGTAAAGTATCTACCTTGTTCTCAAGCATAGCAAAAGCTTTAATTAATTTTGCCCTGGTGTTTTCCGGTAAAATCACCTCATCAATATAACCTCGATGTGCAGCCCTGTAGGGGTTAGCAAATTTTTCGGTATATAAATCCACTTTCTCTTGCAATTTGGCTTCTTTATCATCGGCTTCGGCTATTTCTTTTCTGAAAATAATTTCAGCAGCACCTTTTGCGCCCATTACGGCAATCTCAGCAGTTGGCCAGGCGTAATTCATATCAGCACCTATGTGCTTGGAGTTCATTACATCATAAGCACCGCCATAAGCTTTTCTGGTAATTACTGTTACCCTTGGCACAGTAGCTTCACTGAAAGCGTATAATAATTTTGCTCCGTTGGAAATAATGCCGTTCCATTCCTGATCAGTTCCGGGAAGAAAGCCAGGAACATCTTCAAATACCAATAATGGAATATTGAAGCAGTCGCAGAAACGAACAAATCTTGCTGCTTTTTTACTAGCTTCATTATCTAAAACACCGGCTAAAGAAGCCGGCTGATTACCTACAATACCGATACTTCTACCAGCCAAATGGGCAAAGCCCACTACTATATTTTCAGCATAATTTTTATGGACTTCAAAAAAGCTTTTTTCATCTACCGTGCCTTCAATCACCTCTCTTATATCATAAGGTTGATTAGGGTTATCAGGTATAATTTCATTTAATTTCTTTCTGCTTTCATCTTCCTTTACTTTGTAAGGAACAGAAGGGGCAGGATCTTCACAATTCTGTGGAACATAGCCTAATAGTCGTTTGATGTTATTGATACATTCCAGTTCATTAGCACATGAGAAGTGGGTAACACCGCTTTTTGTACTATGTGTACTGGCTCCACCTAATTCTTCGGCTGTAACATTCTCTTGCGTTACAGTTTTTACTACATTAGGTCCTGTTACAAACATATAACTGGTGTTTTCCACCATCATGATAAAATCAGTAATGGCAGGAGAATATACAGCTCCGCCTGCACAAGGGCCCATAATGGCTGAAATTTGAGGTACTACACCTGAAGCGCGTACGTTCCGATAAAATATATCTGCATAACCCCCTAATGAAACAACACCTTCCTGAATTCTGGCACCTCCGGAATCGTTTAAACCAATAACAGGAGCACCGTTTTTCATGGCCATATCCATTATTTTAACAATTTTCTCGGCATGAGTTTCCGATAAAGAACCGCCAAACACTGTGAAATCCTGAGAATACACATAAACTAAACGACCTGCAATGGTTCCATAACCTGTCACCACACCATCACCAGGATAATGCTCGTTTTCCAGACCAAAATCCTTACATCTGTGCATAACAAATTTACCTATCTCCTCAAAAGAACCCTCGTCCATTAAAAGATCGACTCTTTCCCGAGCCGTTAATTTCCCTTTATCATGCTGTGAAGCAATTCTTTTTTCTCCACCGCCCTTTAGAGCTTCTTTATTCTTATCAGTTAACAGTTCAAACTTTTCCGCAGAAGTGGGTTTTGTATAAACAGGTTTTTCTTTCTCTCCTTTAGCCATTCGTCTTAAAATTGATTAATATTCAAATATAGCTTAGCAATGATGAAAAATGAACTTTTAAGGCATCATTAATTATAAAAACATTTCTAATTAAATATACTTTCTGTTTATTCGACTAATGCCTGATCGAACAAAGCCGATTAATTTGGCCTTTTGAAAGGAAAATAGAAAAATTGCCGATTTGTTATTATGTGGTATATTGCGCATAATTTTAGTCGCACAGACAGTATGGATAAAATAGCAGTTATAGATATTGGTACCAACACTTTTCATTTATTGATAGTGGAGGTTATAAATGATGACATAAAAGTTATCCTTAAGGAAAAAATAGCAGTAATGCTTGGAAAAGGAGGCATCAGCCAATCGGTAATTACTGAGGAAGCTCAGGAAAGAGCACTTGATACTTTGAATTATTTCCGTGAAAAAACTATTGAGCATTCAGTAACTAAAATTTTTGCAAGCGCCACCAGCGCCATGCGAAATGCCACCAATGCTCATGTATTTATTGAAAAGGTTTTAAATCAAACAGGCATTGAAATAAATATAATATCAGGTAAAAAGGAAGCTGAATTCATACATAGAGGAGTGAGGAAGTCAATGAAAATTGGTCATCAACCTGCTTTAATTGCAGACATAGGCGGTGGGAGTGTAGAATTTATAATTTGCAACGAAGAAGAAATTTACTGGTTGGAGAGCTTTGAGATAGGGGCCCAGAGATTATTGGATAAATTTCATAACCATGACCCTATTTCTGAAGCTGACATAAAAAACCTATACCTCTATCTGGAGGAAGAGTTAGCACCTTTAATTGAGAAATTGAAGAAATGCAAGCCTGAAATTTTAATTGGTTCTTCAGGAACATTCGACACTTTGGTGGATATGGCTTATGCTAAAAAAGAAAAAGTAAAATCTGACAAGACTTCTTTTTCATTAAACATTGAAGATTTTCAATTACTTTTTGACGAAATCATTCATAAAGACAGAGCTGAAAGATTATCCATTCCCGGCATGATAGAAATGAGAGTAGATATGATAGTGGTAGCTATATGTCTAATTCAGTTTTTGTTAAAAAACAATCAATTCAGCTCCATTGAAGTCTCTTCCTACGCGCTTAAAGAAGGAGTATTGGATGCAATCATACAAGATGAATTAAAAGTACAATGAAAAATATAGATTACCATTCCCTTAAATCATTTGCAGAAGAAGTGTTTTTAAAAATGGGTTGCCCACCGGAAGAAGCAAAGGAAGCTTCTGAAGTATTGCTAAGTGCTGATTTAAGAGGAGTGGATTCACATGGTGTAGCCCGGTTAAATGGCTATGTGAGATTATGGGAGTCCGATAGGATAAATGCTAAGCCTAACATTAAAATAGTTCATGAAACACCAAGCACTGCGGTTATTGATGGCGATAAGGGATTAGGTTTAGTAGTGGCTCCTTTCGCTATGCGTGTTGCAATAGAAAAGGCTAAGAATGTTGGTACCGGTTGGGTTTCCGTTAAAAATTCCAATCATTATGGCATTGCTGGTTATCACAGTATGATGGCTTTGGAGAACGATATGATAGGCTGGTCTATGACCAATGCTAGCCCCTTAGTATCTCCTACTTTTTCAACAGAGCGGCTTTTAGGGACTAACCCCATTTCAATAGCCATTCCTGCTGCAAAACAACCACCATTTGTGGCAGATTTTGCCACTACAACCGCTGCTAACGGAAAACTGGAAGTATTAAAAAGAAAAAATGAGAAGGCCCCACTTGGTTGGGTACAGGATGCTGATGGCAAACCTACTACTGACGTTGATGCGTTAAAAGCAGGCGGAAGCATGTTGCCTTTAGGTGGCGACAGAGAACATGCCAGTCATAAAGGATATATACTGGGGTCAATAGTGGATATATTCTCAGCAGTTCTGTCAGGAGCTAATTATGGACCGTGGGCACCTCCATTTGTTAGCTTTCTTCCTTTACGAGAAGATCCGGTAGGAGAAGGGCTTGGTCACTTCTTTGGAGCCATGAGAATAGATGCATTCAGACCAGCTAATGATTTTAAAGCACATATGGATAACTGGATAGAAACCTTCAGAAAATCAGCCGTAACTGAGGAGAATGACAGGGTGATTATTCCAGGAGATCCCGAAAGAATTATTTCAGAGGAAAGAATGGCTAATGGAATTCCTTTACTTGATCTGGTAATTGAAGATTTAGACCAAATTGGAAAGAGATTTAAAATTAATTTTAAATCTTATTTTAAATAGAAAAACCAACTCTTAAGTTAAAGGCACTGTTATAAGGAGATTTAAAGGGGTCGTACAGCAAGTTATATAACAACATAAGGTTTATACCTGCTCTTCTTCCGAGTGGCTGAAAATAACCGGCTCCTACAAATAAACCTGGGACCCAGCCTCTTTCAATTTCACCCGAGTTCAAATTGACTACATCCAGATTGATGTTTTCAAATTCTGAATAGGCAAAAATAAAATCGGTAACATTATACCTGCCAAAGAATTTTCCTCCATAGATATTAGTGTCAAAGCTATATATGTTACCGTTTCCATCACGAAATTTTGTTTTGAAATACTGGTAAATAACCCCAACTCCAGCAGATGCTTTATTATTGATCATGTAACCTACTGCAGGTGAAACTTCTATCTGAGTAAAGTTTGTACCTAGCTGAAAGCCAAAATTACCCCCTAAGTATAAGCGTTGCATAAAGGTGCTTTCCTCATTCACCATTCTTTGAGAATGGGCCGAAAACGAAATAATTGAAAATGACAAAAACAAAAAAATATATCGGATCATATCCTAAATTAATCTTTCTCTACAACGATAAACATATCTTCAGTTTCTTTTTTCATTAAATAACGTTCACGGGCGAATTTTTCTAATAGTTCATCGTCACTTAATAGTCCTTGCCTGTCCACTTCCACTTCCTCTATTTTCTCCTGATAATATTCTTTTTCTTTTATGAGATCATTGTATTTAGATGATAACCTTAACTGCGAAATAAGATCATTATTATCTAAAAAAATCATCCAGATCAGAAATACCAATCCTGCGATGAAATAAAAGTTTTTAAATATTTTGGGAATTCTGTCCATAGCAATTATCCACTAAATTAGTAAATATCAGTTAATGATTAAAGGTATCAACGCTTTAAAAAAGAAAAAAGCCACACTTAATAAAAAATGTAGCTTTTCTATAAAAAAATTATCAGGTCATATTAAAAATTAATCCCCGGGAAATAAGCCATCTCACCTAATTCCTCTTCAATTCTAAGGAGTTGATTATATTTGGCCATTCTGTCAGATCTTGAAGCTGACCCTGTTTTAATTTGGCCAGAATTCATTGCTACTGATAAATCTGCAATAGTAGTATCTTCAGTTTCACCTGATCTGTGAGAAATAATATTTTTGTAAGATGCTTTATCTGCCATTCTTATAGCATTAATAGTCTCAGTCAAAGTACCAATCTGATTTACTTTAATAAGAATAGAATTAGCGATCTTTTCATCTATACCTTTCTGCAGTCTCTTAGTATTGGTAACAAACAAATCATCTCCAACCAACTGAACAGTTTGACCAACTTCTCTTGTTAATTTTTCCCATCCAGACCAGTCATCTTCGTCCATGCCATCCTCAATAGATAAAATAGGGTATTTATCGCACCAGGTCTTCCAGTAAGCTACCATTTCTTCAGAAGTAAGTTCTTCACCTGTACTTCCAAAAATATATTTCTTCTTATTGTGATCATAAAATTCAGAAGCTGCAGCATCCATAGCGATATAAATATCTTCTCCCGGTCTGTAACCTGCTTTTTCAATAGCTGTTAAAACTACTTCAATTGCCTGCTCATTTGATTTTATATTGGGCGCAAAACCACCTTCATCCCCCACATTAGTAGACAAGCCTTTGCTTTTTAAAACCTCTTTCAAATGGTGAAAAACACTTGTCCCCATATGTAAGGCTTCAGAGAATGATTCAGCATTTACTGGCATAACCATAAATTCCTGAAAATCTATTTTATTATCAGCATGACTACCACCATTAAGGATATTCATCATAGGCACAGGTAAAGTATTAGCATTAACCCCTCCAATATACCTGTATAATGGTTGATTACTTAATTGAGCAGCAGCTTTTGCCACAGCAATAGATACACCTAGTATGGCATTGGCACCTAACTTGGATTTATTATCTGTTCCGTCTAACTCAATCATTAATTTATCAATCAGGTTTTGCTCATAAACAGAAAACCCTATTAACTCCTCAGCAATTGTCGTATTCACATTATTAACAGCTTTTAAGACTCCTTTGCCCATATAGACGTTTTTATCTTTATCCCTAAGCTCAACTGCTTCATGAATTCCTGTACTGGCACCTGAAGGCACAGCTGCTCTTCCAAAACCTCCGTTGGTAGTAAATATCTCTACTTCTACAGTAGGGTTACCTCTGGAATCTAAAATTTGCCTTGCGTGAATGTTTTCAATTATACTCATAATTTTATTAGTTGATTAATGAAATAAACTGGTCAAATAAATAACGGGAATCATGCGGTCCCGGTGAAGATTCCGGATGATATTGAACAGAAAAAACTTTTTTGTCTTTCATTTTTAAACCTTCTACGGAATCATCATTTAAGTTAAGGTGGGTTACCTCTACTAGTTCTGATCTTTTAACATCTTCCAAAACCACACTAAAACCATGGTTCTGAGAGGTAATTTCACTAGCTCCTGTTAATAAATTTTTAACAGGCTGATTTAACCCTCTATGCCCGTTATGCATTTTAAAGGTTCCAATGCCATTTGCTATTGCAATTAACTGATGACCAAGACAAATACCAAATAAAGGCTTATCACAGTCAATTATTTGTTTTACGGTTTCAATTGCATAATCCATTACAGCAGGATCACCAGGGCCGTTGGAAAGAAAATAAGCTTGTGGCTCCCACTTTTCTGTTTCTTCAAATTTCGTTTTAGCAGGATAAACTTTACAATGGAAACCTCTATTGGATAATTCTTTAAGAATACTGGTTTTAATACCATAATCCATAACAACTAATTTAATACCGCCAGGCTCACCTATTTCATAAGGTTCTTTTACTGAAACTTTAGATGAAAGTTCCAATCCTTCCATAGAAGGTACTTCGTCCAAGTGCTTTTGCAACTCAGAAATATCATGAATTTCAGATGATATGATACAGTTCATAGTACCTTTATCTCTAATATGACGAACTATAGCCCTTGTATCTACATCACAAATACCAGGAATCTGATGTTGCTCCAAATAAGCCTGAAGACTACCATCGGCACCGTACCTGCTAAAACTTTCTGAAAAGGAATTAATAACCACACCAAATATTTTGGGTGAATCAGATTCAGTTTCCTCTATTAAAGTGCCGTAGTTACCAATGTGCGCATTAGTATTAATCATTACCTGGCCATAATAAGATGGATCAGTATAAACCTCCTGATAGCCGGTCATGCCTGTATTAAAACAAAGCTCGCCACCTCTTGTCCCATGAAAACCAATAGATTTACCTCTAAAAACGGTTCCATCCTCAAGTAATAAAACAGCATCGGTCTTATTGATATACTTCATTGATTTGTAGTTTGATATTATATGGTTACTTCTAGGAAGTAATCCTGATGATTTATATAAATAGTTACAAAAATAAAAAAAAAGGGATTGAAAATAAATCCAATCCCTTTTAATAGTTTAAATCTTCAAAAAAAGATATTTATGCATCTTCCTTTTTATCTTCAGAATCATCAGATTTTTTATCTTCTGATTTCTTAGCATTTGTTTCAGTATCTGTTTCTGCTGATGACTCAGCTTTTACCTCAGTTTTATCTGACTTTTTAGCCTTTGGCTTCTTTTCAGAATCATCTTTAGCTTCTACTTCTGAAGTTTTTTTAGAACCACCTCTTCTACTTCTACGAGTAGTAGTTTTCTTTTCTGCTTTTTCGCCTAATAGATTTTCGTTGTAGTCAACTAATTCAATTAGTGCCATTTCAGCATCATCCCCCAAACGAGAACCTAATTTAATAATTCTTGTATATCCACCCGGTCTTGAAGCAATTTTTGCTCCAATTTCGTCAAACAATGTCTTGATGGATTCTTTATTTTTTAAATAAGAGAATACAATTCTTCTATTGTGTGTAGTATCTTCTTTAGATTTAGTCAATAATGGTTCTACATACTGACGCAAAGCTTTTGCTTTAGCTACCGTAGTAGTAATCCTCTTAGAGGCTATCAAAGAAGAAGCCATATTGGCCAACATCGCCTTACGATGAGGAGCCGTTCTGCTTAAATGGTTAAATTTCTTACCGTGTCTCATTTTCCTTATTCTTCGTCAAGTTTGTATTTGGATAGATCCATTCCAAAAGTAAGCCCCTTGTCAGCTACTAATTGCTCTAATTCTGCAAGAGATTTCTTACCGAAATTTCTGAACTTCATCATATCAGAAATCTCAAGACCTACCAAGTCTCCTAATGATTTAACATCGGCTGCTTTTAAGCAATTATATGCTCTAACAGAAAGATCTAAATCATTTAAAGCTGTCTTTAATAATTTACGCATATGTAGCATTTCCTCATCTACAGCCTCCGGCTCGTCTGAACCACCTGCATCAAGAACCATATTCTGATCAGAGAATAACATGAAGTGTTTGATCAGGATATTAGCAGCTCCTTTTAAAGCAACTTCAGGATGAATACTTCCATCAGTTTCAATGTCAAGAACTAATTGCTCATAATCTGTTTTCTGCTCCACACGTGTATTCTCAACACTGTATTTCACATTTTTAATAGGAGTAAAGATGGAGTCAATAGCGATGTAACCTACTGTTTGCTCACCATTTTTATTATCTTCAGAAGATAAATAACCTCTACCCTTTTCAATGGTAATTTCCATTTCAAAATTAACTGACTCATCCATGTGACAAATCAATAGATCAGGATTTAAAATTTCATAAGCTGAAGTGAATTTGTTGATATCACCTGCTCTGAATTCTTTCTGATTTTTTAATGAAATAGTTAATTTATTATCAGCGCTTTCAGAAATTTTCTTGAAACGAACCATTTTAAGGTTAAGGATTATTTCAGAGACATCTTCTACAACTCCTTCTATAGATGAGAACTCATGCAAAACACCTGGTATTTTAATACCTGTGATTGCATATCCCTCTAAAGAAGATAATAAGATTCTCCTTAATGCATTACCAACGGTAACTGCATAACCTCTTTCTAATGGTTTGAATGTAAAAAGCCCGTGAAAATCATCTGCTTTTTCCATTGCAACCTTTTCAGGCATTTGGAATGCTAAAATGGACATATTATAAAATTTTCTATTATTTGACTGATTACTTAGAGTAAAGCTCAACTATAAGCTGCTCATTAATATTTTCCGGTATATCTTCTCTCTGTGGAGTATTAACAAACCTACCTGTCATAGAAGATTTATCAAATTCCATCCAAGAATATTTAGATACCGAATTTAAAGAAAGACTATTTGTAATAGCTTCCAATGATTTTGATTTTTCTCTCACACCGATTGTATCACCTTCTTGTACATGGTAAGATGGAACATTTACTATTTCCCCATTTACCAAAATATGTTTATGCGATACAAATTGTCTGGCAGCTCTACGAGTAGGAGCAATTCCTAAACGAAAAACTATATTGTCTAGTCTAGACTCTAATAACTGAAGTAACAATTCACCAGTAATACCACTTTTACTTGAAGCTTTTTCGAAGAGATTAGCAAACTGCTTTTCTAATACACCATAAGTATATTTTGCTTTTTGCTTTTCCATTAACTGAACTGCATATTCAGATTGCTTTCTTCTCCTACCTCGTCCGTGTTGACCAGGAGGATAAGCTTTTTTAGTAAGCGCTTTACTAGCACCAAAAATAGGCTCATTGAACCTTCTAGCTATTTTGGATTTTGGACCTTTATATCTTGCCATTTCTTAAATATCTTTGACTGTATATTAAACTCTACGTCTTTTAGGAGGACGACATCCATTGTGTGGTAACGGAGTCACATCCCTGATAAGTGTTACCTCTATACCTGTATTCTGTATAGTTCTGATTGCAGAATCTCTTCCGGCACCAGGACCTTTAACAAATACTTCTACTTTTCTTAAGCCTAAATCATAAGCAGTTTGAGCAGCATTTTGGGCAGCAACCTGTCCGGCATAAGGAGTATTCTTTTTGGATCCTTTAAAACCCATTTTACCCGCTGATGCCCATGACACTACTTGTCCGGTAGAGTTTGTTAAGGAAACAATGATATTGTTGAACGATGCTTTGATGTGTGCTTGTCCAACAGCCTCAACATTTACTACTCTCTTTTTAGCTTTATCTTTTCTTTTCTGAGCCATGATCTATTAATTACTTAGTAGCTTTCTTTTTATTAGCAATTGTTTTTCTCTTACCTTTTCTAGTACGAGAATTGTTTTTGGTTCGCTGCCCTCTTAAAGGAAGACCTTTTCTATGACGCAATCCCCTATAACAACCAATGTCTAGCAATCTTTTGATACTCATTTGTACCTCAGATTTTAATACACCTTCAGTTTTGAAATTTTCACTAATGATGTTACGAACCAAATTGGCCTCATCTTCAGTCCATTCACTTACTTTTTTGTGCTCATCAATATTTGCCTGCTCTAAAATTTTTAAAGCTGAACTTCTACCAATACCAAAAATATATGTTAATGATACTGCTCCCCTTTTATTATCGGGAATATCTACACCGGAAACTCTTGCCATAATTACCCTTGTCTTTGTTTGAAACGTGGATTCTTTTTGTTGATCACGTAAAGTTTGCCATTTCTTCGGATCACTTTACAGTCAACACTTCTCTTTTTGATTGAAGCTTTAACTTTCATATTCGCTTTATTTATATCTATAAACGATTCTACCCTTTGTTAAATCATAGGGGGACATCTCTAATTTTACTTTATCTCCTGGAAGAATTTTAATGTAATTCATTCTCATTTTCCCGGAAATATGTGCAATCACCTCATGACCATTGCTTAACTCAACGCGAAACATTGCATTCGACAAGGCTTCGGTTATTGTACCATCCTGCTCTATAGAACTTTGTTTTGCCATAATTTTACCTTAAGCTACCGCGTTAGTCTGCGATGATCTACCTTTTAATTTACCTGATTTCATCATTCCTTCGTAATGACGCATTAATAAATAACTTTCAATTTGTTGTAATGTATCTAAAATAACACCCACCATAATAATTAATGATGTTCCTCCAAAAAATTGAGAGAATGACACGCCAACTCCAGCTCTTGCAACAAACGCTGGTAAAACAGCTATTAAAGCAAGAAAGATTGAACCCGGTAAGGTTATTTTAGTTAAAATATTATCAATAAAATCTGAAGTTTGTTTACCTGGTTTTATACCTGGTACAAACCCTCCATTCCTTTTCATATCATCTGCAATTTGACTAGGATTGATAGTTATTGCAGTGTAAAGGAAGGTAAATATTATAATAAGTAATGCGAATGTAACATTATACTGCCAACTCTGGAAATCAGAGAAAACATTACCTATATAAGAAGCTGTATCACTTTCATCAGCCCATAAATTTGCCAATAAAGCAGGTAAAAACATTAATGATTGTGCAAAGATAATAGGCATTACACCTGATGCATTAACCTTTAAAGGTATATACTGTCTTTGACCTCCATATACTTTACCACCTACAACTTGTTTGGCATATTGTACTGGTATTCTTCTTGTTGCCTGAACTAGCATTACAGTAACCATTACTACAAAGAAGAGAGCTACAATTTCTAATATAAAGAATAATAAACCGCTCATTCCTAAAGAAATTGCTTCAGCAACAATTGATCCTGGAAACCTCGATATGATACCTATCATGATCAACATAGAAATACCATTTCCAATTCCCTTATCAGTAATTTTTTCTCCTAACCACATAGTAAATATTGTACCAGCAGTTAAAACAATTACTGAAGTAATAGTAAAGAATGTCTGACTCATCATTATTGCTTCAGGTGGTACTGCACCAGCAACAAATCCTGATCCTTGAACTATAGTAATAGCTATAGTCAGAACTCTCGTAATTTGTGTTATTTTCTTCCTACCGGACTCTCCCTCCTTTTGTAATTTCTGGAAGTAAGGAACAGCTACTGTTAATAGCTGTATAACAATACTTGCGGAAATATAAGGCATAATACCCAACGCAAAAATGGAGGCATTGGAAAATGCTCCTCCTAATATTGTATCTAGTAAACCGAAAATACCCTGTGCATCACCGGATAATTTACTTGGATCTACACCGGGTAATACTACGAATGAACCTAAGCGGAATATGATTAAGAAACCTATAGTATTCAAAATCCTATCGCGAAGTTCTTCGATAGAGAAAATATTCTTTATGGTAGAAAAAAAACGATTCATATTATAATGTTGATGCAGTTCCTCCAGCCTTCTCAATCGCTTCTACAGCAGATTTAGAATAAGCATTAACTGTTACAGTTAATTTAGCTTTCAGTTCACCGTTCCCTAAAATTTTTATTAAGTCCTTCTTTCCAGCAAGACCACTTTCTTTCAATAAAGTAGCATCGATGGTGTCTACATTTAATTTTTCGTGTAGACTTTGAAGATCACTTAAGTTGATAGCCTTGTATTCCACTCTGTTTGGATTTGTAAATCCAAATTTAGGAACACGTCTTTGAAGTGGCATCTGACCACCTTCAAAACCAGCTTTTCTTGAGTAACCACTACGTGACTGAGCACCGTTGTGTCCTCTACCAGCTGTACCGGCAGACCCAGAACCTTGTCCTCTACCAATACGCTTACGATCTTTTGTTGAACCTTCTGCAGGTTTTAATGTATGTAATTTCATTTTATCCTTCAGTTACAGTGACCAAGTGACTTACTTTTCTTATCATTCCCTCTATTTGAGGAGTAGCAGTCTTCTCAACCGTTTTATTAATTCTACCCAAACCTAAAGCTTGTATAGTTAATTTTTGATCGTTCGGTCTTCCGATGACGCTTCTAATTTGAGTTACTTTTATTGTCTTTGCCATCTCAATTATCCGTTAAATACATTAGCTAATGATATACCTCTGTCTTTTGCTACAGTAAATGGATCTCTTAGTTTAGTTAGAGCATCAAAAGTCGCCTTAACTACGTTATGAGGGTTTGAGGATCCTTTTGATTTTGCCAATACGTTATGTACACCAGCACTTTCAAAAACAGCACGCATAGCACCACCAGCAATTACACCAGTACCTTGAGAAGCCGGCTTAATTAAAACAAAGCCACCGCTATATTTACCTAAAGATTCATGAGGTACAGTACCTTTCAATATAGGGACTTTTACCAAATTCTTCTTTGCATCATCAATTCCTTTTGTAATCGCATCAGTTACTTCGTTGGCTTTTCCTAATCCGTACCCTACTACACCATTGCCATCTCCGACAACAACGATAGCTGAGAAACTAAATCTTCTACCACCTTTTACAACTTTAGCTACTCTTTTTATAGCAACAACCTTTTCTTTAAGGTCAATTTCGCTTGCTTTTACAGATTTAATATTACTCTGAGACATATAATTAAAATTTTAAGCCACCTTTACGAGCACCGTCTGCCAATGCTTTTACTTTACCATGGAACCTGTAACCGCCTCTGTCAAAAACAATTGCGCTGATTCCGGCTTCTTTAGCTTTTGCAGCCAAAGTTTCTCCTACTTTAGCGGCAGTTTCTATGTCCGCATTACTCTTTGCTCCTAACTCTATTGAGTTGGTAGCTGCAAGTGTATGACCTTTAAGATCATCCACAATTTGAGCATATATTGCACGATTGCTTTTAAAAACAGTTAATCTAGGAATATCAGATGTACCTGATATTTTCCTGCGAATTCCTTTTTTTATTCTAGCTCTTCTATCTGTTTTACTAATAGCCATTCTTATAATTATTTAGCGGCAGTTTTACCTGCTTTACGTCTAATATACTCACCAACAAATCGAATACCTTTTCCTTTGTATGGTTCAACTGACCTTAAGGATTTAATTTTAGCAGCTACCTGACCGATAAGTTGCTTATCAATACTTTCAAGAGTAATCTTTGGGTTTTGACCTTTAACTGTTTCGGCTGTAACCTTAACTTCTTCAGGTAAACCTAGAAATATACTGTGAGAGAAACCCACATTTAATTCTAATACATTTCCCTGGACAACAGCTTTATAACCAACACCTACTAATTCAAGCTCTCTTTTGTATCCTTCAGAAACACCTGTAACCATATTGGCTAATAGCGCTCTGTAAAGACCATGCATTGCTTTGTGTCTTTTAGATTCAGTTGGTCTCTCAAGGCTTACCACATTATCTTCTACAGACAATTTTATCGCAGGATTGACCTGTTGCAATAAAGAACCTTTAGAACCTTTAACAGTTACTAAATTATCCTTCGCAATCTCCAGGGTTACTCCCTGTGGCAAATTAATCGGACTTTTACCTATTCGTGACATTTCAATTTTTTAATATACGTAGCACAAAACTTCACCACCAACTTTCAAATTCCTTGCTTCTTTATCAGTGATAACACCGTTAGAAGTTGATAAAACAGCGATACCCAAACCATTTAATACTCTGGGTAATTCTTCTGAATTACAATATTTTCTTAGACCAGGCTTAGAAACTCTCTGCAATTTTGTGATAGCAGAAGTTTTACTTACCGGGTCATATTTTAATGCTATTTTAATACTTCCTTGAGCGTCTTTATCTTCAAATTTATAATTTAAGATATAACCCTTTTCATGAAGCACTTTTGTCAGACTCTTTTTTAGATTAGAGGCCGGCACTTCAACGATTCTATGTTTTGCTTTGATAGCATTACGAACCCTTGTTAAATAATCAGCTATTGGATCAGTTACCATTTCTTATAATATTAATCATTTTAATACCTCTGCCGAAACAGGCCTGCAAAGATAAGAAAATATTTTGTTAATTAAAATTTACTAATAAAAAATCACCAACTAGCTTTAGTGACTCCTGGGATTTTACCACTTGAAGCCATTTCTCTAAAGGTAACTCTGGAAATTCCAAATTTCCTCATATAACCTTTAGGTCTTCCAGTTAATTTACATCTGTTGTGTAATCTTACTGGAGAAGCATTCTTTGGTAATTTATCAAGTGCCTCATAGTCGCCATTAGCTTTTAATTCGGCACGCTTAGTAGCATATTTAGCTACCATTTTCTCTCTTTTTCTTTCTCTGGCAATTACTGCTTTTCTAGCCATAATTAATTATTTTTACTTGCAAATGGCATTCCGAAGGCTTTCATTAACTCAAAGCTTTCTTCATCTGTATTTGCTGTAGTGACAAATGTAATATCCATTCCTGTAATTGCAGCAACTTTTTCAATGCTGATTTCAGGGAAAATAATTTGTTCTTTGATACCAAGAGTATAATTACCTCTGCCATCAAAACCTTTATCTTTTACGCCTCTAAAATCACGAACACGTGGTAATGAAACTGACAATAATCTGTCAAGAAATTCATACATTCTACTACCACGTAAAGTTACTTTAGCACCAATTGGCATACCTTCTCTCAACTTAAAATTTGAGATCGAGTTCTTAGCATAAGTAGGCATAGCTTTTTGACCAGAAATAGTAGTCAATTCTTCTACCCCTATATCAACTAACTTTTTATCAGCAGTTGCTGCACCTATACCTTTATTAATAACAATCTTCTGCAACTTAGGAACCTGCATTACAGATTGATATTGAAATTTCTCCTTTAAAGCAGGAACAATTTCACTGTTGTATATGTCTTTTAATCTTGGATTAGCCATTGTTGATTACCTCCCCTGTTTTCTTAGAAAATCTTTGTAGTTTACCCTTATCATCTGCTTTTCTACCAGTTTTAGTTGCTTCCCCTGTAGCAGGATCTACTAACATTAAATTACTGATGTGAATCGGAGCTTCCATTTTCTCTATTCCTCCTTCAGGGCTAGTAGCTGACGGTTTCTTATGTTTAGTCACAATATTCACACCTTCTACAAGTGCTTTTTGTTTTTCGCCAAACATTTCTAAAACTGTACCAGTTTTCCCTTTCGAATTACCAGAGATAACCTTTACAGTATCTCCTTTTCGAACATGGAATTTTTGTTGTTTATTTTTCTTCCTTTCCATAATTATA
>JBEPWY010000023.1:0-18430 GCA_041642185.1 Marivirga sp. | reverse complement strand
CTTAGTTGCTTTAGATTTTTTATCAATTAAATCATTTGCTTCCTTATTGGATGAGAAAAATATTAATCGGTCTTCTTCATAATGGAAGAAGTACCAACAAGAAGGGGAAACCTGAAGGAAAATTTTTATGGCAGTACCCATTTCCTTCTTATCTATTTCCACAAAACCATCAATATTGGCATTTACATCCGTGGCGCCTGTATTTGAGAATCCAATTTTACCTACATTATACCAGGCAGAGTTTTCAGTAGACCACTTTATGTCCAGGCTGGTAATATTTAATGTTTTAGTTAAATCAGAAGACATAGTATGCAAAGGGATATATTCATTAAAAATACCCTCTTCATACTTTTTGGCTGTTTGATTACCTGCTATTTCAGCAATTTTAGGTAATAGCCGATCTAAATCTTTAGTTGCTTCAGGTAACCCTAAACGGCCGACCACTTCTAACATATCATTTCCTATTATTGGTGTAATTGAATTAGGTAAATCGAATTCAGTTGTTAACATGATATTAAAAAGGAATTCTTGCTGAAGCAGATCCCCGAATCCTGAACCGGCGCTTCTAAACTCTGCCTCCTTACTGTTTTTCATGAAATTTATAGGGCCCTCAAATTCGACACTTTGATCTTCTTCATTAAAAGCAAAGTATTTTCCAGAATAAGATATGCCAATACTTTTATCTTGAGTTTCTATAATAAATTGATCTTTGGAGGCATTATAGCTTAATAAACCGTCTGGTATGAAAAAGTCCTGATCTTCAGGGTTGCGTTTATCATTAATAAATGTTGTGTATAATTCATTGGATTGGCTATCAAAATGAATTCCTGCTTGCAAACTTGTTCCCATTTCAGTTACACTGTTATCAAAATCAATAATAACCTCTTTAGCATTTCCATCACTCTTGTACATGATCCAAGTATCATAGTCAGGAATATTTTTTAAGTCAAGCTGAACATACCCTTCCAGGTTTAATGCCGGCTTATCGGCATACATAATTACATTTCCTTTGTAATACATACCAGGACTAATCAGCATTCTATCATTGGCAACAACCACTCCCGAAGAAACTGTTCTTAATCGTTCTTGTTTTTTAGATTCGTTTTTTAACTGAGGTACCGGCTCTAGAGTAAATTCTCCCATTTTTATAGAAAATGTATCTCCAATAGAATTCACATACCTATAGGTGGCATCTCCTTCAAATTTATTCCTGGAAACAATATCAATTTCACCATCATATAAGTTATGATATGATGTCAATGTATCTAAAGTTAGGGTTGCTTCAAATAATTTTTCCATAGCAGCATTTTCTCCTATCACCACCCTGCCTCCACCAGGAGTAATAAGGGCGTCTGCCACCTGAATATATGGAATACCCGAAACTATTAAGGAAAGATCTTCAATATCGTAAACAGCCTCCGTGGCATTAAAAACAAGGGAGTCCTGATCAGGGTTAGTGGAGTAAAAATAGGAATTTTTAATAGGGACATTTACCGGTTTTTTCATAAGAACTAATTTCTCATCCAGTTTCCAATCTGCAGAGGGTATTGAGGTTTTATAACTAGCATAAGGAAAATTAAGAGCAGCATCACCTTCTACCTCAGGATTTATATTGGCAATATTGGAGGAAAAATCAAAGCTTAATTTTACGTCATCAGATGAAAGCGCGGGTATAGTGTCATTGGATTCAATTATAAAATCTGCATTTCTTGCAGAAAACCCGAGCTCTTTAAATGTATACTGATTCGATTTTGTTTGAGATCCTCTGGTTGCTAGTTGGCCGTCACCATAAAGTCCACTTTCAGTAATAACAGTTTTTCCATTTAATGCTGCTGTTTCATCATACATTTTAAACGGATCTGATTTGTTAATTAAGTAGAGACTATCCTTAGAAGTTATCCAACGCATATCAAAATTTACAATTTCCATATCAGGAAAAGAGGTGCCTTCCCAATCGCCTGCTTCCATTTTAGCATAAGTCCCTTCTGCTTTTATTGAATCTTTGAAAAATGTGAAGTTTGGAGAATTGATGGTTGTACTAAGAAATTCAATTTTATTTCCTCCTCTTAATCCTTTATTATCAAGCTTGATGTCTCCATAGAATCTTGCTGTTCCTTCCAATAAATCAATTCCTTCAACCGGAAGAAGGTGGTCAAAACCCAATGATTTGTCAGGCATGATCTTTAATTTTTCACTGAATTCCGGAAAAATACCACCTGAATGAAAGCTTCCTTCAAAAGCAATAGAGTTAGGGTCACTGCTACTTACCGAATCAATTGTAAAAGGTGGTATTATAAAATAAAGACTCTGATCATAAACTCCTCCTAATATTTCTTCTCCAAGAAAATATACAGTTGCTCCTTTTGTTGCATTAAATATCGGATAGCTAGGAAATTCTTTTGTTGCAGATTTATTATCCGGCTTATTAATATAAAGCACTCCTGCAGTTTCCACTAATTGGTTTTGCAGTTTTTCCTTTTCCGATTGCTTTACCTTTTTTTTATCTTTGGCCAGATTAAATTGAATTCTTTCAATTTGAGGCATTGAAATCAAAAAACTATCATAATCCATTTCAAAATTAGTGCCTACATATTCATAATTACCTGCAAATACCGTCCCGTTAAATTTAACATCTCTATCCTTTTTTAAAACAACCACACCACTGTCCGGCTTAACGCTAACACCTAACTTCTCATTTATTTCAAAACTTTCTACCCCTCTTATTGTTAGTGTGCCTTCATTAAGATTTAGCCGACCATTTGGTGTGCCCGAAGAGATAGAGCTGATTTTCACATTATCAAAATCTTTTCTGCCCCATTTGGAATCTACATAATGAAAAGCTTTATCCAACAAATCGATTCTGCCGCTTACATTATCAAATATTATAAAACCATTTTCCATTAATAACTGCATGGCGCCTGCCAAACTTTTCTTGTCAAGACCCATTCTGTCAGCCACTTCGTTCAAGTAAAATGTTTCCTGTTTTGCTTTTCTTCCATAATTTACCACTAGTTGGAGTGGATGAAAATTATAAAGACCCGCCAGGCTATTATACCTGTACTCATTAAAATATTCCGATGACTCAAACATGGCAGGCACTCTGTTTCCTGCAATTAAAATTGAGATTTGTAAATCCGTTGAGTCTAATGGCCACTCTATTTTATCGGCAAAAAAATCTATGTTGAAATAACTGGCATGAAAAGGGCTCTTTTTAAAGCCGCCTTTGCCTTGTAAAACATTTAATTTGTTTTCTTTAACATTATAATTCACACTTACACCGGGGTGGTAAATGGAATCCTTTCTTTGGTAAATAGATAAGCTACTTGCCTCTGAAGAAAAAACAGAATCTTTATAAATAAATTCTCTGGATTTAAACCGAAATTTTTTAACTGCACTACCTTGTAATTCCAGTGTACTATAGTCGTTATTCAATGAAGCGGTGGTAATGGTGGTCCCTCTAAGTGTGATTCCCCCTTTAATATAAAGGCCCTCAACTTTTAAAATATTTAAATCCAACCCGGCTTCATATGATTGGAAAAATGGAAACTGATAAGTATTATTACTTTTCTTTCTTTCTGTTTTATATTCAAGTAATCCTTTTACCGGTTGTCTTAATTTATCAGGAAAATGCAATTTAGCACCCTCCACTAACATGTATGGCTTGTTAACTTCAAGAGCATATTCCGGAAGTTCAGCAAAAATCTCTTTCCTATCTATTCCTAGATGCTCCCATGTAAACTCTCCGCCTCCGGCAACAAAATTATTCCCCAGCAACTCCATGGTTCCTGATGTGTTCAAAATTTGAGCCGAATCAGATGACGACAAAAATTTTAAATTAATACCTTTCAATTTAACAATAGGACCTTTTAATTCTGGTAATGGGTTTTTATATCCAATAAAGGTCATTTCTGAATTGTCGTTTATATTAGCAGGCGCCGTTTCCTCTACTGCTTCATCATCCCAAGAGCTATTATCGTCCCAGCTATCGTCAGTTGATCCCCAGCCATCATCATCCGAAGTGCCCCAATCATCTGCTTCAACAGATTCAGTTTCAGACATTTCTTCCTCATCAAGATAAGTAATAACTTCCTCCTCTATCCAATCAAAATATACTGAGCCCCCGTCGAATGCTAATTGATAATATTTACTATAGTAAAGGGCTTTTCTTTCTAATACAGTTTCAGAATTTTTTAATAATGTTTGAAGTTCTTTAGGAGCCAATTCTGCTAATCCTTTTTCAACAACAACTAAAAATGAACTTACCGCAACTGTTGGGTTTTCTAAATTAGCTGCGGCCCCTCCAATTGTTGTTATAAAAGGAAATCTGAAATCAATAATATTTAATCCTCTAGTTACCAGGGAATCGTAAAGCGCTTCTATTTTCTGCTTTTCGGTAGCTGAGTATGTTCCTTCCTCCTGCCAGTATTTTTGAAAAAACAAGGATACTGCTTCTGATTTCTCAGAACTGATTTTAGCTAGATCTGTCTGCACACGTGCTAAAAAAGAAACAGGTGATGCATTTACCTGTTCTTGTTCAGACTGACCATATGCATTAAAAGCAAAAAACATTAAAAATATGTAAATGAGATGATTTTTCATTAATAACGCTGCAAACACAATGCCGCCCATCGGTTGCGCAAGCTCCTCTTTCTTTCTTTTAACGAATATTTTTGTGATTCATTTAATATGGCGTTAATATCTTCTTCATAAAAGCCACTTAAAAGCAAATAAGATCCGGTTTTCATGTGTTTTTGTAAATACTGAATATCTTCCAACAAGATATTTCTATTAATATTAGCAAGAATAACATCAAACTTCACAGTATCATTCACACTTTCTACATCTCCTTGCCAAATTTTTATTTTACTGGCTTTAGTTTCATTTAATTCAAAGTTTTCCTTTGCATTTTCTACTGCCCACTCATCAATATCATAAGCAGCTACCAGATTGGCTGCTTGTTTTGCTGCCATAATTCCTAATATGCCTGTACCGCAACCGGCATCCAAAACATTTTTGCCGGCAAAGTCCATTTCAAGCATAAAAGTAAGCATCTGGTAGGTGGTTTCATGATGCCCCGTACCGAAAGACATTTTGGGTGTAACAATTATTTCTAAAGGAAAATCAGGATTAGAGGGGTGAAAATCAGCTCTTACCAGAATTTTATCTCCTACTTCAATTGGCTCATAGTTCTTTTCCCAATCTTCATTCCAGTTTTCTTTTTCCGCCTGACCTAATTCATAAGAAAATTCTCCCATATCCTCATACCTTATAAAGACAGATTCAATTAAAGATTCATCAATTTCCTGATTTTCATCCGAATAAGCAAGAAGTCCGCTACCTTCTTCTTTTTCTTGGAAGGTTGAAAATCCGATATCGGCTAGTTCCGCCATCAATATATCGATAAAATCATCCGGACAATTAACATCCAAAGCTATATAACTCATGAAAAAGATTTAATAATATCCATAAAATCACGTGACTTCAATGAAGCGCCACCTATTAAGCCACCATCAACATCATTTTGTGAAAATAATTCTTTCGCATTATCCGGCTTGCAACTTCCGCCATATAAAATGGAGGTTTCATCAGCAGCTGTTTCACCAAATTTACTCGCCAGATGTTCACGAATAGTTTTATGCATTTCCTGTGCCTGAGCAGAGCTGGCAGTTTTACCCGTTCCAATTGCCCATATAGGCTCATAAGCAATTACTACATTCTTAAATTCTTCTTCACTTAGGTGGAATAAGCTATTGCTAAGCTGTTTAGTTACATATTCATTTTGTTGTTCTTTTTCCCTTACTTCTAAAGGTTCTCCACAACAAAAAATTATTTTTAAATTGTTTTTTAAGGCTATATCTACTTTTTTAGCAAGCTCCTGATCAGTTTCTTTAAACTCTTCTCTTCTTTCACTATGTCCTAAAATCACATATTGTACTCCTAAAGATTTCAGCATAGTAGCCGATATTTCTCCCGTATGTGCACCTGATTCTTCATGATGGCAGTTCTGACCCGACAATAAAATTTTACCCATTTCAGGAATTAAATTCTGAACAGCATAAAGGTACGGATAGGGCGGTGAGATTATCACTTGAACATCAGCAGGACCTTCATCCTCCACCATATTAGCTATTTCTGAAGTTAAAGATTGTGCCTCAGTTAATGTTTTGTTCATTTTCCAGTTACCGGCTACTATTTGCTTTCTCATGATTACTACATTTGGTGTAAAAGTGTTTTTACAAAAATAGAAAGAATAATGTAAAATCTATTGATATGAGAGATACGATTGGCAGAGTAAAGATATTTTCAATATTCCCATTTGCTCAAATCTACAATAGGTTTAAAATAATCAGCTCTGGTTTTCTTAATCATTTGCTGATATTCATTTTGGTCCAACAGACTAACTCTATGGATATTAAAACCTTCAATATTTTCCAGCTCCGGCAGCCAATACCTTACAAAATCACCTTTTGGATCATATTTTTTTGCCTGGCTTAAAATATTAAAACATCTATTTTCTCTTGGGTCATTCCCTACTCCAGCTATATACGCCCAATTTCCCCAGTTGTTGGCAACATCATAGTCTATTAATGCATATTCGAAATACCAGGCTCCCATACGCCAATCAAGTCTTAAATCATGTACTAAAAAACTAGCCACAATCTGTCTTCCCCGATTACTCATAAAGCCCGTTTTATTTAATTCTCGCATATTCGCATCAATAAAAGCTACACCTGTTTCACCCTTTGCCCATTTTTGGAAAAGATGAAGATCCTGCGACCAATCCTTTTTCTCTTCTTTTATACCATTTAATTGAAATAGCTTCTGTTTATACTTTTTCAAAACAAAGTGGAAATAATCCCTCCACATCAGTTCAAAAATTAGCCAATAAGTAGATTGGTTCTTTATTCTTTCCTTTTCATATTTTTTAACTTCATAAAAAATTGATTTAGCAGAAATACAGCCTAAAGCTAGCCAAGGTGAAAATCTGGATGAATAATCATTACCTAACATACCATTTCTTGTTAATTTATATGTTTTAAGCCGGTCTGTCTCCCAAAAATAATAATTGAGCCTTTCCCATGCCTTTTCTTCCCCTCCTTCAAAAACCAACTGATCAGTAGGCATTAAATTTATGTCTATTTCTTCCGCTGATAATTCCCGCTCTTTAAATTTTATGCTCATTTTTAGGTCTTCAGAAGCAGGTAATAAATCTCTTATTTGA
Organism: Marivirga sp.; assembly: GCA_041642185.1. Classification (GTDB taxonomy): domain Bacteria; phylum Bacteroidota; class Bacteroidia; order Cytophagales; family Cyclobacteriaceae; genus Marivirga. The sequence continues at coordinate 11,208 of JBEPWY010000023.1, read as the reverse complement.
GTTTGTTTTTCATTTTCTTTCCTGAATTGAGTAAAAATATCGGGCAGTTTACCAATAGGCCAGGGAATGTCATCTTCATGAAAAAGAGTGCTTTGAGCATATTGTTTAAAAGCAATTCCCTTTTTCGATAGTAATTTCTCTATAATTTCATCAGTATTTTGTTCAAATACACCCACCTCTTTAGGCGCAAATACCGCATCGCAATTATAATGCCTAACAAGTTCTTTTATTATTTCAGCAGGGTCGCCTTTTCTGATGATCATTTGACCTCCACGTTTTTCTATATTACTTTTTAATTTTTGAACTGACTGCCATAGAAAATTTAATTTCCTTTGTGAGGCTGACGGCATTCCAATTGAAGTTTCTTTCCATAGTCTCTCATCAAAAACATATAATAACATATAGTCCCTTGATTTTTGAACCCCTTCCATAAGTGCTTCATTGTCCTGAAGCCTTAGATTATTTCTGAACCAAATAATAGAACGATTGAATGCCATAAAGCTATTTCTTTAAATTAATAATGTCTATTTTGCTTTTCTTTTTCAGGTTTATTTGGAAAAATAAAATTGATAGATGATAAAAATTGATTCTTAATTAAATGAAAAGATAACCTGTTGATCGAAATTTATGTTTGGAGCTTTTTAAATAAAAAATAGAAAGATATATTGTCATCGAATAATTACTCATTCACTATTTATGAAAAAAATTAATTTAAAATCTATAAAAAGCAGACTATTAATCGCCTTTACCAGTTTACTTCTGCTTCTGTTCATAGTAGTGGGGGTTACTCTTTCTCAGGTAGCCAATGTAGTGGTGATAGGAGTGAAGCTACTTGACAACAGGCAGCCTTCCCGAATGCATGTGGAAGCAATGAGAAGCGAGGTACGAAAAACCAATGTATTGCTGCAAACCTATTTATTAACTGGAAATGAGCAGCACACTGAAAACATTGATAATATATGGGAAAACCGGATCCTTCCGGTGCAGGATACTATCAATACCCTTAAAAATAAATGGGGCAATACTGAAAATCTAATTCTTTTTGAAAAAGTTAACCGTTTAGCAAGCAGAATAAAAAATGCCCAGCAAGACGTAATTCAAGAAGCTTCCTTTGAAAATGAATCTGCTCAAATAGATATTGAGAATTATCCTGGATTTAAGCCTGACACTTTAATGGATATGAATGAATTTCAAAATTGGGTTTCAGAAAAATTATCCAACCAACAAGCCTCCTCGCCTGATAACGGTGCTTTATATGCTAATAAATTAAATGATATCAACAATGAACTTGATCAGGTAAACCAACAGCTTTATGATAATTTAAGAGACGAAACCAAATCACTAGGAAAAGCGGCCTTTGTTGCAATTGATCGTTTCATTATAATTGAAGTGATCGTTTTGATACTATACCTTATTATTTGCATACTTCTTTTTAAATATATTTTAAATAAGATTGTAAGAAGTATTAGCACATTAAAAACGGAAATGAGCACATTAAGCGAAGGCAATATACCTGAGGAGAAAAAATCTACCCATGATGAGCTTGATGTTGTATTGGAAGAGCTACATGGTTTATCTATAAATCTTAAAAACGTAAAATTATTCGCTTTAGAAGTTGGTAAAGGAAGTTTTGATAATGACATCTCAGTATTTAACAATGAAGGAGAAATTGGCAGATCACTTGCAGAAATGAGAGACAGCCTGAAAAAGGTTTCTGAAGAAGCGGTTATTAGGAACTGGAGCAATAAAGGCTTTGCAGAATTTGGCGATTTATTGAGAAAATATTCAAATGACATTACTACTTTAAGTGATCATGTAGTAACATATATGGTGAAATATTTAAACGCTAACCAAGGCAGTCTTTTTATAGTTGATAGAAACAATGACGGGGAAGTTACTCTTAAACTATCTGCCACTTATGCATACGACAGAAAAAAATTCATAGATAAAACTATTGAGCCTGGTCAAGGCTTGGTTGGCCAGGTATACCTCGAAAAAGAAAGTATTTACCTAAAAGATATACCGCAAGACTATGTAACCATTACTTCCGGTTTAGGGAAAGCCACACCTAAAAGTATTTTAATAGTACCACTTAAGGTAAATGAAGAGATTTTTGGGGTAATTGAAATAGGAAGCTTTCAGGAATTACAAGACCATGAAAGAGATTTCATTGAGAAAATCAGCGAAAATATAGCCTCTTCAATCCAAGCTGTTAAAATAAATGAACAAACCAGGGCTCTTTTAAATGAGTCTCAGGAAATGACTGAGCAAATGCGTTCGCAAGAAGAGGAAATGCGTCAGAACATGGAGGAATTGCAGGCAACGCAAGAAGAGATGGAACGTACTCAGGCTGAGAACAACGAACGTGTAGAAGCTATAGAAAATAGTGATCTGGCCTCCTTGGAGATGAACCCTGATGGAGAAATAGTACAGGCAGATGACGCTTTTCTAAGGCTGTTTGATTTTAGTAGTTTAGATCAGGCAAGAGGTTTAAATCACGATAATCTTGTAGGCAGTGAAGTACGCAGTACAGAAGAATATAATACATTCCGTGAGGCAATTAATAACGGCCAATCATTCTCAGGTATTTATTCCAGAATAACCCGGACAGGAAAACCCATTTGGATAATAGGGACTTATACACCTTTAAAAGATAAAAGTGGAAGAGTTTCTAAAATTTTGTTGTTTGCTCATGATATTACAAAAATAAACGAGCAGGTTATAAATGCCCAAACTGAACAGGAAAATTTATTGGTAACCATTACAGAGTTAAAAAATCAATTAGATAAAGCTGAAGCAGCTCCCGATCCAACTGATGGAAATCTGGAGGAAATTAAAACCTATCAGAAAGATTTAAATAGGAAACTTAAGGCTCGACTTACAGAAAATGAGGAAAAGCTAAGAAATTCTTTAGCGCAACAGAAAAAAGACCTTGGACTTTAAAAGAAAAGGCCGGAGATTTACCAATTGAAATATAAAGCGGAATAATTCCGGCAAACAAACTATTCGAAATCTGGTTAAACAGCCCATATGCAAAAATCAATTCAAGGAAAAACAGGCGTTTTATTAGTAAATTTGGGCACCCCGGATTCTACCAAAACAGCTGATGTAAGGAAGTATCTGAGAGAATTTTTAATGGATAAAAGAGTAATTGACATACCATTCATTACGCGCTGGATGTTGGTTAACTTAATAATTGCACCTTTCAGAGCGCCAAAATCCGGAGCTGAATATAAAAAACTTTGGGTTGAAAGAGGTTCCCCACTTAAATTTTATGGTGAAGATGTAAGGGACTTATTGTCAGAAAAGTTAAGCAATGAGTATGTGGTAGCACTTGGCATGAGGTATCAGAGCCCTAGCATTGAAAGTGCTCTGGAAATTCTTAGATCAAAAAACGTAGCTAAAATCATAGTTATACCTTTGTTTCCTCAATATGCCTCCGCCTCAAGTGGTTCAGTTCATGATAAAGTAATGGAAGTGGTACAGAAATGGCAGATTATTCCACAAATGAATTTTATTAGTAATTTTGTGGAAGAGCCCGGTTTCTATAAAACTTTTGCAGCTCTTGGCAAAAAACATATGGATCGTAAGTCTTATGATCATATTATTTTTAGCTTTCATGGCCTTCCTGAAAGACAAATAAAAAAAGGATCCGCAGGGAACTACTGTCAGCTAGGAAAGTGCTGTAACACCTATCATGATAAAAACAGGTACTGCTATCGTGCACAATGCTTCCTTACTGCCAGACTAATTGCAAAAGAGTTAAATTTATCTGAGAATGATTATACGGTTACCTTCCAGAGCCGCTTAGGAAATGATCCCTGGATAAAGCCTTACACAGACTTTGTGTTAAAGGATTTAGCAAAAGAAGGCAAAAAATCTGTACTGGCTTTCTCTCCTGCATTTGTAGCAGACTGTCTTGAAACTACTGTAGAAGTAGGAGAAACCTTCAAAGAGGAGTTTCAGGAAGCTGGTGGAGAAACATGGGATTTGGTAGAAAGCTTAAACGATAATGATGACTGGATCGAAACATTAAAAAATTTAGTTTTAAAAAATTAATAACTATAGTATCTTTTTATTAAAAATATAGCTAAATTTTGAGGTTTCGTAATTTCTTATGCGCCATCTCCTTATTTTTATCTTATTATTTATTTCGGTGCCGCCTACAGATGTAGTGGGGATAGGAATCGCTTATAAAAATGATTCTATAAAAAACCGACTTGAATTAGAGTTAGATACTGGAAAATTTGAGTCCGAAGAAAAGGTTATTCAGTTTCTGGAGCTTACCAAAAATCTGGATCTTTCCAACCCTCTGGAGGCATTGTTTTACACTAAAGCTTTAGAGGCAAAACTCCAATCAGAGGGGAGTACAATGGGGCAAGTATATATTCATAGCTATAGTGGAAACCTTTATTGGAGTCAAGGCATTTATCATGAAGCTTTAAGACATTACTTTGCAGCATTACAACAATTTGAAAAAAGAAATGACAAATTAGCCGTTATTCGTCAATTAAACAATATAGGTGAGACTTACAAAAAGCAAAAGAATTATAATAATGCTGCCTATTTTTTAAAAAAAGCTTTACAATTAACTTCCACTTCAGACAGTATTAAACCAGGGCTTGTGTTGGTTAATTTAGGTCAACTGTACATGTTACAACAGAAATATGACAGTGCGAATTTTTATTTTAATGCATTTTTGAATTCGCCTGTAACGGAAAATAAAAAGGCCCTTGCATTCACTTACCTATATAAAGGAATCATCCATAGAGATTTACAGCAATATGATTCTTCGCTTTATATGTTTAATAAAAGCCTAACTATATGGGAAAACATTTCCTTTTATAGGGGAATTGTAGAAACCAAAGCCGAGCTGGGAAAGTTGGAATTCTTACAAAAGCATTACCAAAATGCAAAAAAACTTTTTTTAGAAGCAGAAAAGGAAGCTAAAGCCATTAACGCACTCGACCTGTTAATGAAGGTTTACAGGTATAAGATCAACCTTTATAAAATGTCGGGCAATAAAGATTCTCTCATTAACTATTATGAGTTATATATTTTAATGAAAGATTCAATTTTTAATGAAGAAAGCAAAGCAGAAATTAACACAATGAGTATTCAATATGAATTGGCTCAAAAAGAAAAAGATTACTATAAGTTAGCTCTTGAGCAAAATATTTTGTCTAATGAAATAAAGACTCAAAACAGATTTCTACTTTTTCTGGGCCTTATTATCTTAATAGCATTGATTTTTATTGCCATACTTTGGAAGCAGAAGAATAGTTTAAGTAAAACGCATCTTTAATTAAAGTTACAAAAGGACGAAATTGAAAAAAAACAGTCTGAGATAGCTAAAAAATCTCTTGAGCTGGCAGGTCTTAATAAAGAACTATATAGCCTCAACCATACACTTGAACAAAAGGTTGTAGAAAGGAGTACCCAGCTAAACATCAAAAACAAACAAATTGCACAATATACATATTTCAATTCACATAAATTACGAGCACCGGTTGCCAGTGTTCTTGGTTTGATTAATATTTTGGAACTTTCTAAAGATGGAGTGTTGGATCAAAGCGTCCTTAGCCACTTAAAAACAAGTGCTCATGAACTGGACACCATTATACACCACCTTAAAAACATGTTGGAAGATGAAATGAAAGATGAAAACGAATAAATTAAGATGGCTGAGGTAAAGTTATTTTAAAAGAAGTACCCTTCCTTGTTTCTGAAGTAAAGCTAATTTTTCCATGCAGAATATTTAAGGTATCCACCACAATATATAAACCTAGTCCACTTCCTTCCACCCCTTGATGAGCTCGAAAAAACATATCAAAAATTTTCTGATGGTGCTCCTCAGGAATACCTTGGCCATTATCTTCCACAATTAATTCATATGCTCCATTAACTTTACTTGCATGAATTTTGATATAAGGCTCATCATGCTGAGAATAGTTGTGATATTTTACAGCATTTGTTAATAAATTACTAAGAACTATATGCAGCCTTTTAATATCAGTTTTAATTTCAAAATCCGAATTGTAATGTCTAATTAATTTTACCTTATTGGAGTTTTCATAATATTTAATATCGTGTACAATACTATCAAGTAGATCATCTAATTTGATGTTTTTTAACTCAATGGGTTTTTTTGAATTAGTGGAGAAGTCCATTATATTTTTAATAAAATCTTCCAGCTTATTTATACTGGTATTCATTAAATAAAAATAATGCTGTTGCGCATCTTCTTTATTCTCGCTTTGTGCTATTTGAATAAGTCCTCGAAGCGATTTCAATGGGGCTACCAAGTCGTGAGAAGACCTGTAAACAAAATTGTCCAGCTCCATATTGATAATTTTTAATTCTTCGTTGGCTTCCTTTAATTGCTCTTTTTGCGTTACAAGCTCTGATGTTCTTTCCCTAACCATGCTTTCTAGCTTTTTATTAGCAACATTTAATCGATTAGTTCTGAAACGAATAAATCCGAATATAAGCCCCGTTACCAATAAAGAATATAATAAATAATTCCATTTATTCAGATACCATGGAGTAGGGAGGATAATAGACAGGCTAAAAGGCTTAATACTTAGGCCCTCTATGTAATTATGCCTTGCTCTTACACGAAATGTATACTCTCCTCCAGGAAGGTTAGTATACTCTTTCTTGGTTGCGGCATTCCATGATGACCATGTTTCATCAAACCCATCTAAAAAGTAGGAGTACTCCAGGTCCTGTGTTGTAAAACTGGGTGTGGCATAATAAAAACTAATTGCTTTTGCAGCAGTACCTGAAAAATCAAATTCTTGTTCTTTTGATTTAACAAACAAAGTACTATCATCTACATCTATATATGTAACAATAGTAGCAGGATCAAAATTAAAATTTTCTTCTGAATTAAACCATTTTACATAATTTATACCTTGTGGATTAGAAATCCATAGATTAGACCTTCTGTCAGCCATTATATAATTATTATAGTTAAGGTTTAAGCCTTTCTGGTCATCAAGTTTCTGTAAAATCTTACCTTTATCATTAAAAATTATAATTCCTTTATACCATGTTGATGCCACAAAAAGAGAATCTCTAAATCTAATAACAGAATTCAGATAAGTTTTGTCCTGAAGAAAGTAATCATTTATTTCATTTTCCCATGGTTTCGTTTCATAATTAGTCGTGTCTAGCTTATAAAATCCTGATTCAGAGGTGAAAATAATATACTCATCATACCTGTTTTTGAGGATATTATAGGCTGCATCATCTTTAAATTTAAAAGAAGTATTTACATATTTTAGTGTATCGCCATCTGGAACAGCAAGACCTTTTTCAAATACCGAGAACAACAACTGACCTCCAACTTTAAATGAATGTGAGTCTGTTCCTTTGAATTCTTTTAAAACCTCGCCATCCCAAACAAGCACTGTTTTGTAAGAATTAAAGTAGACTTTACCCATGAATTCGTGAATAAACCAAACCTCTCTAATCTCTTTATCCCCATCATATTTATCTCTGATAGAATGGTAAACCATTTTACCTTGTTTGTTTCTTTGAAAGTAACCTAGTTCATTGTTACCTGTGGTATATATTTTATCCCCAATAAGTTTTAAATTAAATATGGGTGTAAAACTTTTCGTCTGATATAACATCCACTCAGCACCATCAAACTCCAACAGGCCATTTTCGTTTCCAAAATATATAATACCGTCTTCGTTTTCAACAGACTTATAATTGTATGAGCTAGCCCTGTAAAGAGAGCCGTCAAAATTTCTAATAATTATGGAGTCAGATTTTATTGAAGATTCAGCACGTGGGTTATTAATCACATCATTTCCTTTATCCAATATAGAAGGAAGTAGGGAGGCGCTTTCCAATAATTGAAATATAAGAAAGTCTTTAAAGTAGACTGTGTCAGGTTCCGCTTTATCAATTAATTGTGCTTGAGATGAAAAGCCTAAGAACCAAAACAAAAAGATTGCTAAAATACGAATAAGGTGTGTTGTCGTTAAACTCATATATAACATATACAATAAACAATAAAGGTACGAATAAATTTGTTCCTTTATTTTATGTTAGGTGAAAAGCATGTATTAATAGATATATGCATATTTGTAAAAGAAGAAGCCCCTACATTAATATGAAGGGGCTTTATTTACAGCTGTATCTAAGCTTGTATTAATTCAGTTCTATCATTTCCTGATCTGCGTTCATGAAATGATATTCAGTAATTGCAAGAGAACTATCTTCAACTAATTTAATCCATTTGCCGTATTTAAAGAACCATTTTACACGGGCAGAAATAATTCCTTTCGTATAATACGAATACAGATAAGGATGTAAAGCAATTGAAACAGATTTTTCATTCTGCTTAAGCAACAAAAGCTCCAAATCTTCTTCCAGTTTATCTGAAATAAGAATAGATGCTGTTATTTTACCAGAACCATTACATGTAGGACATTTTTCCTGGGTAACGATATTCAACTCCGGTCTTACCCTTTGCCGGGTAATTTGCATCAAACCAAATTTAGATAGAGGCAATACTGTGTGTTTCGACCTATCATCCTCCATGAAGTCCTTCATGTTTTTGAAAATAAGTTTTTTATTTTCAGGATTTTTCATGTCGATAAAATCAACAACGATAATACCACCCATATCACGCAGCCTAAGCTGACGTGCAATTTCTTTAGCCGCCTCAATGTTTGTGTTTAAGGCTGTATTTTCCTGATTATCTTCAGTGCTGGATTTATTACCACTATTTACATCTATTACATGTAATGCTTCAGTATGCTCAATAATAAGGTATCCTCCACCTTTTACATTAACTGATTGGCCAAATAATGACTTTAACTGACGTTCAATACCAAAATGCTCGAATATCTTGTTTTTACCATTGTAAAGCTTCAGTATTTTTTCCTTACTTGGGTCCATTTTGTGGATAAAAGATTTAATTTCATCATAAATCTCTTCATCATCCACATGAATATTATCGAATGTTTCATTCAACATATCCCTTAAAATAGAAGATGCCCTACCCACCTCGCCAATTATTTTATCACGTGGCTGGGCTGTAGGAAGTTTCTTCATTCCATTCTCCCAGGTTTCAAGAAGGTTACGTAAGTCAGTATCCAATTCTGCTACTTCTTTCCCTTCCGCTACTGTTCTGATGATTACACCAAAATTCTCAGGCTTAATGGAAGAAATCAGTCTAGTAAGTCGCTTTCGCTCATCACTACTGGATATTTTTTTTGATATGCTAATTCCGTTGGCAAATGGCACTAATACCAAATATCTGCCCGGTAGCGACAACTCGCAGGATAACCTAGGCCCTTTTGTTGAAATTGGTTCTTTAATTACCTGAACCAAGATCTGCTTATTTCTAGCCAGAACCTGAGATATCTTACCTAATTTATCTATTTCAGGTTCAAGCTTGAATTTACTTAACTTGTAAGAGGTGTTGTTACGAGTGGTGGCAGATTTAGTATATTTTAAAAGGGAGTTTATTTTAGGCCCTAAGTCATGATAATGCAGAAAAGCATCTTTTTCATAACCCACGTCAACAAAGGCAGCATTTAAACCCTGCATCACTTTGCGAACTGTTCCTAAATAAATATCTCCTACACTAAATTGTTCCTCCTTGTTATCGTAATGAATCTCTACAAGATTTTTATCATTAAGAAGGGCAATACGGCTTCCGTTTTGAGTTGAATTAATAATTAATTCATTGCTCAAAGCTCAAAAGATTTAAATGAAAACTATAAAAAACAATTCCTATAAAAGGAATTAAGAAGAAGTAAATTACTTCTTCTTATGTCTGTTTTTTCTAAGTCTTTTCTTTCTTTTGTGCGTTGAAATCTTGTGTCTTTTTCTTTTTTTACCGCAAGGCATAGTTATAAATTTTTTTTGTTAAAAATATTATTCTAATTCATTCAAGTAACTATCAACAGCTGCAAGCACCTGTTCATCATTACTTTTATTTTTAATTTTCTCAAATAGACTTTTGGCTTTAGCCCTCTGTCCATCGTTGAAATAACTTAATGCTAAATAAAACATTGCCTGATCATTTTCAGGATGTTTTTCCAATAATGTATTAAATCGCTCTATTGCATTTTGGTATTGTCCGGATTGAATAGACAATACACCCAAATTAAATAAAGCATCTTCATTACCAGGGTCACTCTCTAACACTTCTCTTAACATCATAATTCCCGACATTGGGTTTTCTGATGAAACGTAAGTCATAGCCACTTTAGTTTTTATATCGAGCCTGCTCGCATCCTCTGCTAACACCTCTTCGTAATAAAGCCTTGCCTTCTTACCCAGTTCATTAGCCTTATCAGCGTCTACTGCAAATGAGTACGCATCATAATACGCATCACCAATAGCCTCTTTGTTATCAGTAGCTAACTCAGTGTACTTTGCGGCACTATCTAATTTGCTTCCTTCTTTAAATAGAATCGCTAAAGAATCCGCAAAGATAATACTTTTTTCCTCATTTTCAGAAGATAAATATTTATTTCGCAATCGGTTGATCGTTTCAAGAACTTCTGCGGACATATCATCACTATGAGACTGGGCAGGTTTGTCGGTTTTATCTTCCTTTGGCTGGCTTTGCTCTGTGCTTTCTTCTGAGGCTATTTGCTCATTTTCATTGTCCACAACCACTTTAGGCAACAGAAAAAGACCTGCAGCCAAAACTATTGCAACAATTAAAATTATTATTCTGGATTTGAGCATTAGCTAGAGATTAAACAGCTTCTTTAATTTTATCAGATGATTTAATTTTTTCAACAAAAACTTTTGAAGGTTTAAAACTTGGAACAAAATGTTCGTCAATTACAATGGCAGTATTTTTAGAAATATTTCTAGCAATTTTTCTAGCTCTCTTCTTATTAACAAAGCTGCCAAAACCTCTTACGTAAATATTTTCCCCTCCGGCCATTGAATCTTTTACTACAGAAAAAAAGGCTTCAACAGTTGCTGTTACATCTGCTTTGTCAATTCCTGTTTTTTCAGAAATTTCTGTTATCACGTCTGCTTTAGTCACGCTTATTTATATTTAATGTAATTAAAAAAAAATTAAGTCCCTGTTATTTTGGGAGGGCAAATGTAATTCTACAATTTTGAATTTAAAAGTAAAATCATTGAAATAAATAAAAGCTAAGGTTTATGTTTGTTGTTATAACCAATTAATTATCAAACAATTGTATTGATCTTAGT
>JBEPWY010000022.1:0-18508 GCA_041642185.1 Marivirga sp. | reverse complement strand
GTAGTAGCTGCAACTGATGGCCCTATGCCGCAAACTCGTGAGCACATCCTTTTAGCTCGTCAGGTAGGCGTGCCTTCTTTGGTTGCATTCCTTAATAAAGTTGATTTAGTTGACGATGAGGAGTTACTAGAGTTAGTTGAAATGGAAGTACGTGAATTACTTTCTTTCTACGATTTCCCTGGAGATGATTTACCAGTTATTCAAGGTTCTGCTTTGGGTGCACTTAATGGTGAAGCTGAATGGGTAGCTAAAATTGACGAGTTAATGAAAGCTGTTGATGAGTATATTCCATTACCAGAAAGATTAACTGACAAAGATTTCTTAATGCCGGTAGAAGATGTTTTCTCTATCACAGGTCGTGGTACAGTTGCAACAGGTAGGATCGAAAGAGGTGTAATTAACTCAGGAGAAGCTGTTGATCTAATTGGTATGGGAGCTGAAGGTTTGAAATCTGTTGTTACAGGTGTTGAAATGTTCAGAAAAATATTAGATAGAGGAGAAGCTGGTGATAACGTTGGTCTTTTATTAAGAGGTATTGAAAAAGCTCAGATTAAAAGAGGAATGATTATTTGTAAGCCGGGTTCTGTAACTCCGCATTCACATTTCAAGGCTGAGGTTTACGTTCTTTCAAAAGAAGAAGGTGGACGTCATACTCCATTCTTTAACAAATACCGTCCGCAGTTCTATTTAAGAACAACTGATGTAACAGGAGAGATTTTCCTTCCTGAAAATGTTGAAATGGTTATGCCAGGTGATAACATCACTATTGAAGTTAGGTTAATTAACAAAGTAGCTGCTGAAAAAGGTTTACGTTTCGCTATCCGTGAAGGTGGTAGAACTGTAGGTGCTGGTCAGGTTACTGAGATTTTAGATTAATTTCTATAATTTAAATAATTAAATTCAAATGCGTTCTCAAATATTTGGGAGCGCATTTGTTTCATATAAAACTTTTATCTACCTTTGCAGACCATTTTGGGTTGCATAGGTGTTTTACGGGTGTAGCTCAATTGGTAGAGTAGTGGTCTCCAAAACCATTGGCTGGGAGTTCGAGTCTCTCCACCCGTGCAAAATAATGAAATAGAAGATGCAGAAATTAACATTATTCATTAAGGAGTCTTGGTCAGAAATGCGTTATAAGGTTACGTGGCCAACTTATTCAAAGCTTCAAAATAGTTCTATTTTGGTGTTGGTTGCATCTTTAATCTTTGCGATTTTGATTGGTATTATTGATTTGGCATTTGAAAATGCAATGGAATGGTTTTATAATGCTTTTTAAGCATTTATAATAATAAATTAGATAATGTCAGAATTTAATTGGTACGTTTTACGAGTTGTTAGTGGTCAGGAAAAGAAAATAAAAACTTATCTTGATAATGAAATAGCACGTCAAAAATTAGAAGAATATATTCCTCAAATATTGATACCTACAGAAAAGGTATACGAAATGAGGAACGGCAAAAAGAGAGTTAGAGAAAGAAATTTCTTTCCGGGCTATGTTTTTGTTTCAGCTGACTTATCATATGGTGAGGCTAATCACGTGATCACCAGTATTCCCGGAGTAATCGGATTTTTAGGAGGGGAGGGTTCAGGTGACGCTAAGGTTCCAGTTCCTTTAAGACAATCCGAAGTAAACAGAATATTAGGAAAGGTTGATGAAACCGAAGAAATGGATGAAAAATTAAGTACTCCATTTATCATTGGTGAATCAGTTAAAGTAATGGACGGACCTTTCAGTGGTTTTACAGGATCAGTTGAGGAAGTTTTTGAAGAAAGAAAAAAACTCAACGTAATGGTGAAAATATTCGGTAGAAATACCCCTGTTGAATTGAATTACATGCAAGTAGAAAAAACAGAATAGCAAGATGGCTAAGGAAATAAGTGGATACGTAAAATTACAGATTAAGGGAGGGGCAGCAAATCCTTCACCTCCTGTTGGGCCGGCTTTAGGTAGTAAGGGTCTAAATATCATGGAGTTCTGTAAACAATTTAATGCAAGAACACAGGATAAAGCAGGGCAGGTAATGCCGGTTTTAATAACTGTATACAAAGACAAATCTTTTGATTTCGTTGTTAAAACACCTCCGGCTCCGGTACTTCTTTTAGATGCCTCTAAAAAGAAGAAAGGATCAGCTGAACCTAATAGATTGAAGGTTGGCTCCGTTTCTTGGGACCAGGTTAAGGAAATAGCGGAAACAAAAATGCCCGACTTAAATGCTTTGAAAATTGAATCAGCTATGCGTCAGGTAGCAGGTACAGCTAGAAGTATGGGATTAAAAGTGACCGGTACGGCACCTTGGGAATCATAAATAAGAGATAATGGCTAAGCTAACTAAAAATCAAAAAATAGCAGCAGAGAAAATTGATGCCACCAAAAAATATACTTTGGCAGATGCATCTTCTCTTGTAAAAGAAATTACAACAACAAAATTCGACGCTTCAGTTGATTTGGATATACGTTTAGGTGTAGATCCAAGAAAAGCTGATCAGATGGTTAGAGGTGTTGTTGCATTACCTCACGGTACTGGTAAAGATATTAAGGTATTGGCTTTAGTAACTCCTGACAAAGAGCAGGAAGCTAAAGATGCTGGTGCTGACTATGTGGGGTTAGACGAATATATCAAGAAAATCGAAGGTGGTTGGACTGATATTGATATTATTGTTACCATGCCTACTGTTATGGCGAAAGTCGGTAGACTAGGTAAGGTTCTCGGACCAAGAGGTCTGATGCCTAATCCTAAATCAGGAACTGTTACGCTTGATGTAGGTAAGGCTGTCCAGGAAGTAAAGGCAGGTAAAATTGACTTTAAAGTGGATAAATTCGGAATCATTCATGCAAGTGTAGGTAAGGCTTCCTTCTCTCCGGAGAAAATTACTGAAAACGCGAATGAATTGATCCAAACTTTGGCGAAGCTTAAACCTGCTTCTGCTAAAGGTACTTATTTTATGAGTATGACTATGTCATCAACGATGAGCAAAGGCATCTCAATTGATAAAAACTCTATAGCTGGAATTTAATATGAATAAGCAAGAAAAAGGACAACTTATAGAGGAGCTTTCTGAAAAATTATCTCAAACTACTCACTTCTACGTTGCTGATGCAGGTGGATTGACAGTTGAGCAGGTAAATGCTTTTCGTAGGTTATGCTTTGAAAAGGGATTGGAATACAAAGTAGTAAAAAACTCCCTGATTCAAAAAGCACTTGACAGACAAGAAGCAGATTTTTCAAAAATGTACGATTCGTTAAAAGGTTTCTCAGGAATCCTTTTTTCCCCGGAAGTTGGAAATGCTCCTGCTAAAGTGATAAAAGAATTTCGCAAGAAGTATAAAAGCGAAAAACCATTATTCAAAGCTGCTGCTATAGACACAGATATTTTTGTAGGCGAAGAAAACCTTAATTTCTTAAGCGATCTTAAGTCTAAGACTGAATTAATAGGTGATGTTATTGCATTACTACAGTCTCCTGCTAAAAATGTTATTTCTGCTCTACAAAGCGGAGGTCACAAAGTATCTGGTTTAGTGAAAGCACTTGAAGAAAGAGCAAAATAAATAATTAAGAACAAATTCATCAAAAATTAAATAATATAATCATGGCTGATATCAAAGCAATTGGAGATCAATTAGTAGAATTAACAGTAAAAGAAGTTAATGAACTTGCTGATTACCTTAAAGAAACACACGGTATCGAACCTGCAGCAGCTGCTGCTCCTGCTGCAATGGCAGGTGGCGCTGGTGGTGGTGAAGATGCTGCAGAAGCAAAAACAACTTTTGATGTTGTTTTAACTTCAGCAGGTGCTGCAAAATTACAAGTTGTTAAAGCTGTTAAGGAATTAACAGGTTTAGGCTTAAAAGAAGCTAAAGAATTAGTTGACGGTGCTCCTAAAGCAATAAAAGAAGGAGTTGCTAAAGACGAAGCTGAAGCGCTTAAGAAGCAATTAGAAGAAGCTGGCGCAGAAGTTGAATTAAAATAATTAGTTTTTCCTGAAAGGATTAACTGATTTCTGCCCTAGAAATTAGGCCTGGTCTCCATACCTCGAAAGAGTGTTTGGAGTCAGGTCTTTTCCTGTTTGTACTTATTTTAGATAATAAGGAACTGGAAATAGCTGAAAAGCATTACTATATAAAAACACATAACTTTAAATATTCAGAGCCTTGGCTAATACAAATCAATCTGAAAGAATCAATTTTTCTTCAATAAAAAGAATTATTGATTACCCTGATTTCCTTGATGTTCAACTCCAGTCATTTCAGGATTTCTTCCAATTAGAAACACCAGCGGAGAAAAGAGCTGAAGAAGGTATTTTTAAAGTTTTTCAAGAAAACTTTCCTATCTCTGACTCAAGAGAAAACTTCGTTCTTGAATTTGTTGACTATTTGGTAGATCCACCTAAATATGATATTGACGGTTGCATCGACAGAGGTCTGACTTATTCTGTTCCCCTTAAAGCTAAACTACGTTTGCTTTGTAATGATGAGGATAATGAAGATTTCGAAACTATTGAGCAAGAGGTTTTTCTTGGAAATATTCCTTACATGACCGAAAAGGGCTCTTTTATTATCAATGGAGCCGAACGTGTTATTGTTTCCCAATTGCACAGGTCACCAGGTGTATTCTTTGCGCAAAGTAAACATACAAACGGTACCAAATTATATTCTGCTCGTATTATTCCGTTCAAAGGATCCTGGATTGAATTTGCTACTGATGTGAACAACGTTATGTATGCTTATATCGACAGAAAGAAAAAATTCCCTGTAACTACTTTGCTTAGAGCAATTGGTTATGGTTCAGATAAAGACATATTAGACTTATTTAATTTATCCGAAGAAATAAGTGCGACAAAAGCTGCATTGAAAAAAGCAGTTGGTCGTAAACTTGCCGCCAGAGTTCTTAAAACTTGGACAGAAGATTTCGTGGATGAAGATACAGGAGAGGTAGTTTCTATTGATAGAAATGAAGTACTTCTTGAAAGAGATTCTGTATTAGAAGAAGAAGATATTGACATGATATTGGATTCTGGTGTGAAATCTATCATTTTCCACCGTAAGGATGTTAATATTACTGATTACAGTATTGTATATAATACTTTACAGAAAGATAATTCTAACTCTGAAAAAGAGGCTGTTGAACAAATTTATCGTCAGCTTAGAAATACTGAAGCTCCCGATGAAGCAACTGCCCGTGAAATAATTCACAACTTGTTCTTCAGTGAAAAAAGATATGATTTAGGTGAAGTAGGTAGATATAGAATCAATAAGAAATTAGGACTGGACATAGATGCCGAAACTAAGGTTTTAACTAAAGTTGATATAATTCACATTGTGAAGTATTTGATTGGACTAATCAATTCAAAAGCAATTGTAGATGATATTGACCACTTAAGTAACAGGCGTGTTCGTACAGTTGGTGAGCAATTGTATGCACAATTTGGTGTTGGTTTAGCCAGAATGGCAAGAACTATTCGTGAAAGAATGAATGTTCGTGATAATGAAGATTTCAAACCTGTTGATTTGATCAATGCGAGGACTTTATCTTCTGTAATTAACTCATTCTTTGGTACCAACCAGTTATCTCAGTTTATGGATCAAACAAATCCATTATCTGAGATTACCCATAAACGAAGAATGTCTGCTTTAGGACCAGGTGGTCTTTCTCGTGAAAGAGCCGGGTTTGAGGTAAGGGATGTTCACTATACCCACTACGGTAGACTTTGTACTATTGAAACCCCTGAAGGTCCAAACATTGGTTTGATATCCTCACTATGTGTTCATGCAAAAGTAAACGGTATGGGCTTTATCGAAACTCCTTATAGAAAAGTGGTTGAAGGTAAAGTAGATATGAGCGGTAATGTATTATACCTTACTGCTGAAGAAGAAGACGATCATAACATTGCTCAGGCAAATGCACCTATAGATGATAGCGGTACATACCTTAATGATAGGGTAAAAGCCAGATTTGAAGGTGACTTCCCAATCCTTGAGCCAAAAGAACTATCCTACATGGATATTGCTCCAAATCAGATTGTATCTGTTGCAGCTTCAATGATTCCATTCCTGGAACATGATGATGCCAACCGTGCATTGATGGGATCAAACATGCAGCGACAGGCGGTTCCATTATTAAGAGCGGAAGCTCCAATAGTGGGTACAGGTCTTGAAGGTAGAGTAGCAAGAGATTCGAGATCTTTAATTGTTGCAGAAAAGGACGGTGAAGTTACTTTTGTTGATGCTACTAAAATTGTTATTAGATATGACATGAATGAAACTGAGAAATTAGTTTCATTTGAAGAAGAAGAAAGGGTATATAATCTGATCAAATTCAGAAGAACTAACCAAAATACAACTATAAACCTTCGTTCTATTGTTTACAAAGGTGATAAAGTTAAAAAAGGTCAGATCTTATGTGAAGGGTATGGTACTGAAAAAGGTGAGCTAGCTATCGGTAGAAATATGAAAGTAGCTTTCATGCCTTGGCAAGGTTATAACTTTGAGGATGCGATCGTAATTTCTGAGCGTGTTGTAAGAGAAGATATTTTCACTTCAATACACGTGGAAGAATTTGAGTTAGAAGTTAGAGATACTAAAAGAGGTGAAGAAGAATTAACTTCTGAAATACCTAACGTAAGTGAAGAAGCTGTTAGGAATCTTGACGAGAATGGTATTATCCGAATTGGTGCTGAACTTTCTGAAGGTGATATTATCATTGGTAAAATCACTCCAAAAGGTGAAACTGATCCAACTCCGGAAGAAAAATTATTGAGAGCTATCTTTGGTGATAAAGCCGGTGATGTTAAAGATGCTTCTTTAAAAGCTTCTCCATCATTAAAAGGTGTTGTAATTGATACTAAATTATTTGCAAGACATAAAAAAGATAAAGAAGGACGTTCAGCTGCTAAAAAAGAAGTTGAAGTTTTAGCTAAAGAGTATAGCAGACAATTATTGAAACTGCGTGAACTGAAAATTGAAAAATTAACAGAATTACTTTCTGGCAAAACGTCTCAGGGCATCAAGCATAAGTTTGGTGATGAAATCATGAGTAAAGGTGTGAAGTTCAACAGAACTAACATCGAGAAAAATTTATTCCCAGAGAAAAATATTTACAGAGACGAGAGTAACTATAACGTTCCAGAAGAAGTGAATTTGATTTCGGATCTTATTCTTGACAACTGGACTGCTGATGATGAGATCAATAGCTTAATTGTAGAACTTGTTAGAAATTACAACAAAAAACGTAATGAGATAGCAGGTAAATTCAAAAGAGAGAGATTTACATTGGAAGTAGGGGATGAGTTACCTGCTGGAATTGTTCAGTTAGCTAAAGTATATGTTGCCAAAAAACGTAAGTTAAAGGTAGGAGATAAGATGGCCGGTCGTCACGGTAACAAGGGTATTATTGCCAAGATTGTTCGTGATGAAGATATGCCTTTCCTTGAAGATGGAACTACAGTGGACATCGTATTGAATCCATTAGGTGTACCATCAAGGATGAACATTGGTCAGATTTATGAAACAGTTTTAGGATGGGCCGGATTAAAATTGGGTAGAAAATATGCTACTCCTATTTTTGATGGAGCGTCTTCAGATGAGGTTTCTAAAGAATTGGCTGAAGCAGGACTTCCTGAATTTGGTAGAACGCATTTATATGATGGTTTATCAGGAGATAGATTTGATCAGAAAATTACTGTAGGTGTTATCTACATGTTGAAACTTGGTCACCTTGTTGATGATAAAATGCATGCTCGTTCTATCGGACCATATTCATTAATTACGCAACAGCCATTAGGTGGTAAAGCACAATTTGGTGGACAGCGTTTTGGTGAAATGGAAGTATGGGCTTTAGAGGCATTCGGTGCTTCTCATGTGTTGCAGGAAATTCTTACTATTAAGTCGGATGATGTAATTGGTAGAGCAAAAGCTTATGAAGCCATCGTGAAAGGTGAGAATATGGGTAAACCAAATATTCCTGAATCATTCAATGTTTTGGTTCATGAATTAAGAGGTTTGGCTCTTGAAATCACTTTAGACTAATATCATTTTGTTTAATCGGGGGTGTAAAACCCCCATTTTAGATACCAAAAATTATGGCGTTCAAAAAAAATAAAAAAATCAATACTGATTTCTCAAAAATCACTATTAGTTTAGCTTCTCCTGAATCTATTTTGGAAAGCTCTCATGGTGAGGTTACTCAGCCGGAAACTATCAATTACAGAACATATAAGCCTGAAATGGGTGGCTTGTTTTGTGAGCGTATTTTTGGCCCGGTAAAAGATTGGGAATGTCATTGTGGAAAATATAAAAGAATCAGATATAAAGGAATTATATGTGATCGTTGTGGAGTAGAAGTTACTGAGAAAAAAGTACGTAGAGAGAGAATGGGCCATATCGAATTGGTTGTTCCTGTTGCTCACATATGGTACTTCAAATCTTTGCCCAACAAAATAGGTTATTTATTAGGCTTACCTACCAAAAAACTGGATCAGATTATATACTACGAGAGATATGTGGTAATTCAAGCTGGTGCTAAAGAAGAAGATGGTATAGCTTATATGGATTTCTTAACAGAAGATGAGTATTTAGATATACTTGATAAGCTTCCAAGAGAAAACCAACAAATGGATGATGACGATCCGAATAAATTTATCGCTAAAATGGGTGCTGAAGCATTAGATATGCTTTTAAGCCGAATTAAGTTAGATGAATTATCATACGAATTACGTCATCAGGCTGCAACTGATACATCTCAGCAAAGAAAAGCGGAAGCTCTTAAAAGATTGAGAGTGGTTGAAGCTTTCCGTGATGCAAGAACAAGAATTGAAAACCGTCCTGAATGGATGATTATCAAAATGGTTCCTGTTATTCCACCGGAATTGAGACCGTTGGTACCGTTAGACGGAGGTCGTTTTGCTACATCTGATTTAAATGACCTTTACAGAAGGGTAATTATCAGAAATAATCGTTTAAAGCGATTAATTGATATTAAAGCTCCTGAAGTTATTCTTCGTAATGAGAAAAGAATGTTGCAGGAAGCTGTAGATTCTTTATTCGATAACTCTAGGAAGGTTAATGCAGTAAGATCAGATGGTAACAGAGCATTGAAATCTCTTTCAGATATGTTGAAAGGTAAGCAAGGCCGATTCCGTCAGAACTTATTAGGTAAGCGTGTGGATTATTCAGGTCGTTCTGTAATTGTTGTAGGACCAGAATTGAAGATGCACGAGTGTGGTATTCCTAAGGAAATGGCTGCTGAATTGTTTAAGCCATTTGTTATCAGGAAATTGATCGAAAGAGGTATCGTTAAGACTGTTAAGTCTGCAAAGAAAATTGTTGATAGAAAAGACCCTGTAGTTTGGGATATTTTGGAAAATGTATTGAAAGGACATCCGGTTTTATTAAACCGAGCCCCTACATTGCACCGTTTGGGTATCCAGGCTTTTCAACCTAAATTAATTGAAGGTAAAGCTATTCAATTGCACCCTTTAGCATGTACTGCATTTAATGCGGATTTTGATGGTGACCAGATGGCGGTTCACGTTCCTTTAGGACACGAAGCTATATTGGAAGCCTCAACATTGATGCTTTCTTCTCACAATATATTGAATCCTGCAAATGGGGCCCCAATTACTGTACCTTCTCAGGATATGGTGTTAGGTCTTTATTATGTAACTAAAGGAAAGAACACTACTGCTGACGAAATAGTTAAAGGTGAAGGTAAAAGCTTCTATAACGCTGATGAGGTAATTATTGCTGTTAATGAAGGCCAGTTATCTAAACATGCTAACATAAAAGTAAGAGCTAAAGTAAGAAATGCCGATGGTTCATTAGAAACTAAATTAATTGAAACTGTAGCAGGTAGAGTGATATTTAATCAGTCTGTTCCGGATGAAGTTGGTTATGTAAATGAATTATTGACCAAGAAAAAACTTCAGGTAATTATTTCTGAAGTATACAAAATTAGTGGGTCAGCCAGAACTGCTCAGTTCCTGGATGATATTAAAGAATTAGGTTTCCAAATGGCTTACAAAGGTGGGCTTTCCATGGGACTAGGCGATATAATGGTACCTGAAATTAAGGAAACATTAGTAGCCCAGGCCAAAGAAGAAGTTGACGTAGTTTGGAATAACTACTTAATGGGTCTAATCACTGATAATGAGCGTTACAATCAGGTAATTGATATCTGGACAAGAATTAACTCTCAATTGACTAACTCCTTAATGCAACAGCTTGAGGAAGATAATCAAGGATTTAACTCAATTTATATGATGATGCACTCAGGAGCCAGAGGTTCAAGAGAGCAAATTCGTCAATTGGGTGGAATGAGAGGCTTGATGGCAAAACCACAGAAAAATCTTGCAGGATCTGTTGGTGGAATTATTGAAAACCCAATCCTTTCTAATTTCCGTGAAGGACTTGATGTAATTGAGTACTTTATTTCTACACACGGTGCCAGAAAAGGTCTTGCAGATACAGCTCTTAAAACAGCTGATGCAGGTTACCTTACAAGAAGACTTGTTGATGTTGCACAAGATGTGGTTGTTAACGAAGTTGATTGTGGTACTTTAAGAGGTCTTACAGTTTCAGCATTAAAAGATAATGAAGAAATTGTTGAGTCATTAGCAGAAAGAATTTTAGGTAGAGTTTCTGTACATGATATCTATCACCCTGAAACTAACGAGTTAATTGTTAACACAGGTGATGAAATCACAGATGAAATTACTGATAAAATTGTTGAAGCAAATATTGAAGAAGTTGAAATTCGTTCTGTATTGACTTGCGAAACCCGTCAGGGAGTTTGTGGTAAATGTTACGGAAGAAATCTTGCTACTTCAAAAATGGCACAACGAGGTGATGCAGTAGGTGTAATTGCCGCTCAGTCAATTGGTGAGCCGGGTACACAGCTGACATTAAGAACTTTCCACGTAGGTGGTACGGCGTCTAACATTGCAGTTGAAGCTACAGTTAAAGCGAAGTTTGATGGGGTTATTGAGTTTGAAGATTTAAGAGCTATTCAGTCTACAGATGGTGATGGCAACCCACAAACAGTAGTAATGGGTCGTTCAGGTGAGATAAAAATTATTGATCCTAAAACAAAGAAAGTTTTAATGACCAACAACGTTCCTTACAGTGCTATTCTGAAAGTTAAAGAAGGTGATAAAGTTTCCAAGAATGATGAATTATGTTTCTGGGATCCTTATAACGCTGTGATTTTATCAGAATTTGAAGGAGTTACAGAATTCGAAAGCATTGAAGAAGGTATTACATTCAAAGAAGAGTCTGATGATCAAACAGGTCACAGAGAGAAAGTAATTATCGATACTAAAGATAAAACAAAAAACCCTGCAGTTATTGTAAATACCAAGGGTAGAGAAGAGCCTAAGATTTATAACATTCCTGTTGGAGCCCACTTGTCAGTAGGTGAAAACGAGAAAATTAAACCAGGACAGATTTTAGCAAAAATACCAAGATCAACCAGTAAGTCTAAGGATATTACAGGGGGTCTGCCAAGAGTAACAGAATTGTTTGAAGCAAGAAATCCTTCTAACCCGGCAGTAGTTTCGGAAATTGATGGTGTTGTAACTTATGGTGGTATAAAAAGAGGTAACAGAGAAATATTCATCGAATCTAAAGATGGCGTGAAGAAGAGATACTTAGTATCTTTATCTAAGCATATCCTGGTTCAGGACAATGATTTTGTGAAAGCTGGTTATGCTTTATCTGATGGAGCTACAACTCCTTCTGATATTTTATCTATAAAAGGTCCTACAGCAGTGCAGGAGTATATTGTGAATGAAATACAGGAAGTTTACCGATTACAAGGTGTGGCTATTAATGATAAACACATCGAGGTAATAGTTGGTCAGATGATGCAAAAAGTACAAGTACTTGAATCAGGTGATACTACTTTCTTGCCTAATCAGGTGGTAGACAGATTCGTTTTCAGAGAAGAAAATGATAGAATTCTGGATATGAAAGTTGTAACTGAGTCTGGTGATTCTCCAAATCTTAAGCCGGGACAGATAGTTTCGTCAAGAAAATTAAGAGATGAAAATTCAACCTTGAAAAGAAAGGACATGAAATTGGTAAAAGTAAGAGATGCGGAAGCAGCTGTTTCTAAGCCAACCCTACAAGGTATTACTCAGGCTTCATTAGGAACTGAAAGCTTTATTTCAGCAGCTTCCTTCCAGGAAACTACTAAAGTGTTAAGTGAGGCTTCTATACGTGGTAAAGCAGATCATCTGAAAGGACTTAAAGAGAATGTTATTGTTGGGCACTTAATTCCTGCAGGAACAGGTTTACAAGACTATAATGATATCATAGTTGGTTCTAAAGAAGAATTAGATGCTATGAAGGAAGATCGTTTAACTTCTCAGGAAAAAGAGCTTCAGAAGTAATTGATATATATAGCGCGAATAAAATCAATAACAGATTGTAAAAAATTGGAAAATGGACGATAATAAAGAAAACAAGAAAAATCCTAATCAGATTAATATTGAACTTTCGGAAGAAGTAGCTGAAGGTGTTTATGCCAATCTTGCTATGATTGCTCATTCCAATGGCGAATTTGTTATAGATTTTATTCGCCTTATGCCTGGCGTACCAAAAGCTAAAGTCAAATCCAGGATAGTTGTTACTCCTGAGCATGCGAAAAGGTTATTGAATGCGTTGAAAGACAATATTAATAAATATGAAAAGAATTTCGGACCTATAAAACAGTCTGAAGAAGTGCCAAAATTCCCAATGAATTTTGGATCTAATGTGGGTGAAGCTTAAGCTTAATCCTTATAAATTAGGATATTGCAAAATAAAAAGTGAGATGTGTTTGGAAAATGCTTCTTAATTTTTACCTTTGCAGTCCTAAAAATCTCAAGTAGTAATAGAAGATAAAGTAATAATAGATGCCTACTATACAGCAATTAGTACGAAAAGGTAGAAAGAAATTGACTACAAAGTCAAAGTCTCCTGCTCTGGATTCTTGCCCACAACGAAGAGGGGTTTGTACCCGTGTGTACACGACCACTCCTAAGAAACCTAACTCAGCAATGAGAAAGGTGGCCAGGGTAAGATTGACCAATCAAAAAGAAGTTAACGCCTATATTCCGGGTGAAGGACACAATCTTCAAGAACACTCTATTGTTTTGATTAGAGGTGGAAGAGTAAAGGATTTACCTGGTGTAAGATACCACATTATCAGGGGTGCATTAGACACTGCTGGTGTGAGTGGTCGTACGCAGAGAAGATCAAAATACGGAGCTAAAAGACCTAAGAAATAAACAGAGATGAGGAAAGCAAAACCTAAAAAGAGATACGTCCTGCCTGATCCCAAATTCGGGGATACAATGGTAACGAAATTCGTTAACTATTTAATGAAGGACGGTAAAAAAAGTACAGCTTATACTATTTTTTATGATGCTATTCAGTTGGTTGAAGAAAAAACCAAAGAGAATGGTGTGGAAACATGGAAAAAAGCATTAGCTAATATTTCACCTTCAGTAGAGGTTAAGAGCCGTAGAGTCGGTGGAGCTACTTTTCAAGTACCATTAGAAGTACGTCCTGAAAGAAAAGTATCATTAGGTATTAAATGGATGATCGATTATTCTCGTAAGAGAGGAGAGAAAACCATGATGGAGCGTTTGGCTGGTGAAATTATTGCTGGTTCAAAAGGAGAAGGAGCTGCAATCAAAAAGAAAGATGATACTCACCGTATGGCTGAGGCAAATAAAGCATTTTCACACTTTAGATTTTAATAGCTAGTATAATGGCAAGAGATCTTAGATTAACAAGAAATATCGGTATCGCTGCCCACATCGATGCCGGAAAAACAACAACAACAGAAAGAATTCTATTTTATACAGGTGTAAGCCATAAATTAGGAGAAGTTCATGATGGTGCTGCCACTATGGACTGGATGGAGCAGGAGCAAGAAAGAGGTATAACTATTACTTCTGCTGCTACAACCGTTTTCTGGCCTTACAAAGACGAAAAATATCACATTAATATCATTGATACTCCAGGTCACGTAGATTTTACTGTAGAAGTAAACAGGTCACTAAGAGTATTGGATGGTTTAGTATTTTTATTTAGTGCTGTTGATGGTGTTGAGCCTCAATCAGAAACAAACTGGAGATTAGCGGATAACTATAAAGTTGCCAGAATCGGGTTTGTTAATAAAATGGATAGAGATGGTGCTGACTTTCTTAACGTGTGTAAGCAGGTAAAAGAAATGTTAGGAACCAAAGCTGTTCCACTTCAATTACCAATTGGCGCAGAAGGTAATTTCAAAGGAGTCGTTGACTTAGTTGAAATGAAAGCTGCAGTTTGGAATGAAGAAGATCATGGTATGACTTTCGAGGAAGTGCCTATTCCTGAAGATATGATGGAAGAGGTTACAATGTACCGTGAAAAGTTATTGGAATCAGTAGCAGAATATGATGAGTCCTTAATGGAAAGATTCTTTGATGCTCCTGAAACTATTACTAAAGACGAGGTTATCAGTGCATTAAGAAAAGCTACTATTGATTTAGCTTTTGTACCAATGATGTGTGGTTCGGCCTTTAAAAATAAAGGTGTTCAAACTTTATTGAACTATGTAATGGAATTACTTCCTTCACCTCTTGATAGAGAAGAAGTTATAGGTATAAATCCTGATACAGAAGAGAAAACATCTAGAAAACCAACTAAAGAAGAGCCTTTTGCAGCTTTAGCATTTAAAATTGCAACAGATCCATTTGTGGGTAGACTTTGTTTCGTTAGAGCTTACTCTGGATTTTTAGATTCAGGTTCTTATGTGTTTAACACAAGAACAAGTAAGAAAGAAAGAATTTCAAGAATTTTCCAAATGCATGCTAATAAGCAAAATCAAATTGACCAGTTACAAGCTGGAGATATTGCTGCTGTAGTTGGATTTAAAGATATTAAAACAGGAGATACTCTTTGTAATGAAAACCATAGAATCGTTTTAGAATCTATGACTTTCCCAGAACCAGTTATTGGTTATGCTATTGAGCCAAAAACTCAGGCTGATGTAGATAAAATGGGTATGGCTATTGCAAAATTAGTAGAAGAGGATCCTACGCTGGTAGTTAATACTGACGAAGAAACGGGACAAACGATTTTACGTGGTATGGGTGAATTACACCTTGATATTATCATGGATCGTATGAAGCGTGAATTCAAAGTTGAAGTGAACCAGGGAGCTCCTCAGGTAGCATATAAAGAAGCTATTTCAAGTTTAGTTGATCATAAAGAAGTTTACAAAAAGCAATCTGGTGGTAAAGGTAAATTTGCAGATATAGTTTTTAAATTATCTCCTGCAGATCCTGATGCAGAAACTGGTGAAATTAAAGCTGGTCTTCAATTTCACAACAAAATTACTGGTGGTGTTATACCAAAGGAATTTATTCCTGCTATTCAAAAAGGATTTACTGAAGCCATGAATAATGGTCCTTTAGCTGGATACCCTATTGAAGCAATGAAAGTAGAATTGTACCATGGTAGTTTCCATGATGTCGATTCAGATGCACTTTCTTTTGAATTAGCTGCTCGTATTGGTTTTAAGCAGGCTGCTAAACAAGCAGGTCCGCAATTATTGGAGCCAATTATGAAAGTTGAAGTAACTTCTCCAGATGAATATACAGGTCCTGTTACTGGTGATTTGAATAAAAGAAGAGGTTTAATGAAAGGAATGGACACCAGAGGTGGTGCTCAAATTATAAAGGCTGATGTGCCTCTTTCAGAATTGTTTGGTTATGTTACGGATTTGAGAACTATTACATCGGGTAGAGCAACTGCCTCTTTAACATTCTCACATTACGACCCTGTACCAAATCATTTAGCTGAACAAGTAATCGCTAAGGTAAAAGGGGAAGCTGTTAAATAATAGGAATTATGAATCAGAAAATAAGAATAAAATTAAAATCCTACGATCACAACTTGGTTGATAAATCTTCTGAGAAGATCGTAAGAGCGGTTAAAACTACCGGAGCGGTGGTAAGTGGACCTATTCCTTTGCCTACTGAAAAAGAAATATTCACCGTTTTGCGTTCACCACACGTGAACAAAAAATCCAGGGAACAATTTCAATTATGTACTTTCAAAAGATTGGTTGATATTTATTCTAATAGCGCCAAAACTGTTGATGCATTAATGAAGTTAGAATTACCTAGTGGAGTGGATGTAGAAATTAAAGTTTAATAGGCTTTAAATCTAATTGGAAGGAACCAATGAGCATAGTTTCATTGGTTCTTTTTTTATCTTAAAATATTTATAATTTTTAAGTTAGTAAGTTTTGTATCTAACAATAAATTGCTAACTTTGCAGTCCTTTAGGGAAAAGCTACGGCCATTCCCTGTAAAAGGGTTCATAATAAAATAATAATGTCAGGAATAATTGGAAAAAAAATCGGAATGACTAGCATCTACGGTGCCGATGGACATAATGTCGCATGCACGGTGATAGAGGCTGGTCCTTGTGTTGTAACGCAAGTAAAAAGTGAGGAAACCGATGGTTATTCTGCTGTTCAATTGGGCTTTGGCGAGCGCAAGGAGAAGAATACACCTAAGGCGTTGAAAGGGCATTTTTCAAATGCACAAACAACTCCTAAACGAAAACTTATCGAATTCAGAGAGCATGTAGGTGAAGAGCCTTTTGTTCATAACTTGTCTTTAGGACAGTTGGTGAAGATCGAAGATATTTTCGTTGAAGGTGATTTCGTTGATGTAGCAGGTATATCAAAAGGTAAGGGTTTTCAGGGTGTTGTTAAACGTCACGGTTTCGGTGGTGTTGGCCAGGCTACGCACGGTCAGCATAACAGAGGAAGAGCCCCAGGTTCTATTGGTGGTGCTTCTTATCCTGCCAGAGTATTTCCGGGTATGAGAATGGCCGGTAGAATGGGTGGAGACAGAGTAAAAAACACTAATTTAAGAGTGTTAAAAGTTATTCCAGAAAAGAATTTGTTGTTAATCAGCGGTTCTGTTCCCGGTGCAAAGAATTCAATTGTAATAATAGAGAAATAAAGATGGAGCTTTCAATATATAAATCGACAGGCGAAGACACGGGAAGAAAAATTTCTTTATCCGATGCCATCTTTGACATTGAACCTAATGATCATGCCATTTATTTGGATGTGAAACAAAAGTTGGCTAATGCAAGACAAGGAACTCATAAGTCCAAGGAAAGAGCGGAGATAGCTGGTTCAACAAGAAAGATTAAAAAACAAAAAGGAACTGGTACAGCACGTGCCGGTAGCATAAAATCACCAATATTTAAAGGTGGTGGTAGAGTATTTGGTCCAAGACCGAGAGACTATAGTTTCAAACTTAACAAAAAAGTTAAGCGTTTAGCTAGAATGTCTGCTCTTACTTATAAGGCTAAAGATCAGATGATAGGTATTTTAGAATCCTTCTCTTTTAATGATCCTAAAACAAAATCATTCATAGAATTGCTTAATAACCTTTCTGTTAATTCTGTAAAGTCTTTAATAGTACTACCGGAAAACGATAAGAATATGTTTTTGGCAAGTAGAAATATACAGAACTCAAGAGTAATTACTGTAGATATGCTTAACACTTATGATGTGTTACATGCTGATAAGTTATTCTTCGTTGAAGGGTCTGTGGAAAAAGTTGAAAACTTATTTAAGGAAAAGATATGAGCGTTTTAGTTAAACCACTTGTTACTGAAAAGATTTCTGCCTTAAACGAAAAAGGTAAGTATGGTTTTATTGTATCTAATGATGCTAATAAAGTTGAAATCAAATCAGAGGTAGAAAAAAGATACGGTGTGAATGTAGAAGCTGTAAATACTATGAAGTATTTAGGCAAGAAAAAATCTCGCTACACAAAATCACGTGTTCTTTCAGGAAGAAAGCCAAGTTACAAAAAAGCAGTTGTAACAGTAGCGGAAGGTGAAATAATTGATTTCTACAGCGAAATTTAAGATCTGAAAAATGGCAGTTAAGAAATTTAATCCAGTAACAGCTGGACAGAGACATAGATTAGCACCGGTTTATACCGAGCTAAGTAAGGTAGAACCTGAAAAGTCACTACTTACTCCTTTAAGAAAAAAGGGTGGTAGAAATAATTCAGGTAGAATGACCATGAGATATATTGGTGGTGGACATAAGCAAAATGTTCGTATCATTGATTTTAAACGTAATAAGCATTCCATCCCTGCAACTGTTGCAACGTTGGAATACGATCCAATTAGAACAGCATTCGTTGCTCTTTTGCATTACGCAGATGGTGAGAAAAGATATATAATAGCTCCTAACGGGATTAAAGTTGGAGATAAAGTAATTTCAGGAACTGATGTAGCTCCAGAATTAGGTAATACTTTACCTTTATCATCATTACCATTAGGTACTATCATTCATAATATTGAAATCCGTCCGGGATCAGGTGCTGCAATGGTACGTAGTGCTGGAGCGTATGCTCAGCTACTAGCTCGTGACGGTAAGTATTCAACCATCAAATTGCCGTCAGGTGAAATGAGGTTAGTTCTTAGTGCTTGTTTAGCAAC
>JBEPWY010000021.1:0-18736 GCA_041642185.1 Marivirga sp. | reverse complement strand
AAGCTCATCATTAATTAGGTTTCTGATCTCTATTTCTTTAGAGTTTAAGAGTTTTGGCAACCGTAGTGTTAAGTCAAGGAATTTTGAGTTCAGGGTTTTAATTTCTATAACAATGTCAAAGAAATCTGTTTGGGCTTCTGCACCACCGAAGCCTGTCATTGATTTTATCATAATTTTTTTAAAAGTCGTAACCGATGCTTAATTGAAATTTCGGTTCATTTAATATATAATCTTCTATTGGATAAGCATAATCTATTCGAACAAAGTAGCCAAATAAGGTTGTTCTTAAACCCATTCCTGCACTTGATAGCCAAGGGTTCTTATAGTTTCTTATAACAGCAGTAAATGTTGGGTCATTCTTATTAATAACTTGTCTGTTTATACTGTTGTCTTCATCCCATGGGGTTCCCCCTAACCAGGCAGTTCCAATATCATAAAATCCTATAATTTGAAAATTTCTTAAAAAAGCAGAAGAAATGGCTTCATTACTTAATACTCTAAATAAAGGTATTCTTAATTCATTACTCAATAATATTACGTTTTTACCGCTAAATTCATTTAATCTGAACCCTCTTAAGCCAGTCACAAATTCATGGAACAAAATATTTGAATTATCAGCAGGATTTTCTGTTGTTGTTAGCGCTAAAGGATTTTCCTCGGCAGTTGTTTCTCCTTCATTAGCTTCATTTATTTGTTGACCTAACCAATTATTAACACCACCCAACATGAAATATGGGGAATTTTTTCCAAAATAACCACCTGCATATAATCGGGTGGCAAATGTCATTTCCCGAAATATTTTTTGATAGTTTCTAAAGTCTAAATATAACTTGGAAAATGATTGATTTCCATCAAAGCCAGCTGTATAATTTTCGAATACAGTTTTGACTCTTAAACCTTCTCTGATATTAAGACCTTTAGGTTCTGAATTATCAAAAACATACTCAATTTTACCACCATAAAGGATGTTGTTTTGGATAGGCTCTTTTGCAAAGTTAACGGTAGTATTGTTGTTTAGTATAAATTCACTAGACTCGGAAAAGTGTTTTAATGCTATGTGTGGCTTTATACTTAATCTTGAGGTGGTTGAGAAAGGATATGAAACACCAGCAGTTAAGCTATTTAAAGAATAGGTTTGATCTACAGTCCTATCCTTTAAGATAAAGTTTAATACCTTTCTATCAAATCTTATGGAGTAATCAAATAACCTTGACAGATGCTGGTATTCACCAAAAATATTTCCACTTTTAAAATCTCTTGAAGAAAGGGTTACACCTCCAAAAAATTTATTGTTTTCCATCAGATCATTCATTTGATATTCTAAATATGGAGCAAAACCAATGAGTGGATCAATAAGAAAAGAAACTACAACGTTATCAGCTGTAAAAGTGGGAGTGTATTCATATGGCCCATTTAGACTTGATCTTTTTCTTAACTTATTAAGATTTTTTAATAAAGAACTTTCCTTCGGGCGTGATTTAAAAGCACTCTCTTCATAATTAAAATCATCTGCATTAAGCTTACCAGTAATTTCACTACTATCTTTCTGGTTTAGAGTTTTGCTTTCTATGGAATCATTTCTAAATATTTTTTCTATAGGAGACTTATTGCTATTAAGAATGTTTTTTTGAGTTTCGGACAATCTTCTGCTTAATTCTACTTGTTTGCGCAAAGTAGAAGGAAGAAATTTTGCTTCCGAAAACTTAAAGTTTTCGTAATAATATAGAGATTGACCTGTATTTTTATTTATTGTAAAGCTTAATTGATTTTCATCAGGTAATATATCATAAGATTGAATACTTGAATTAAATGCTGTGATTTGATTAGTAACTTTTTTACTAGTATTATACTGATACAGGTTGAAAATACCAGATTTATCACTTAAAAAGTAGAAATTGGAAGAATCAGGTATTTTTACTTGTGTATTGATTCCAAAATCGTTTGTAATTTGTATAAGTGTATCCTTGGTGTTATCTATGTCATATTCAAAAAGGTTGAAATTTTGGGATATTCTATCATAACCAAATTTTATTGATAAGGAGTCTGTAGATCTATTCGAAGAAAAAACGATTTTTTTAGTGCCTGGTATAAAGGCTGGATAAAGATCATCAAAAACATCATTGGTTAATCTTCTAATATTAGGCCTGCCTGTACTAACTAAATATAAATCTGATTGCCCATTAGTATTAGCACTGATTACTGCTGTTTTACCATTTGGATAAATATCCATCTGATTTACCTGGTCAAATTTCCTTAAATCTCTGGTTTGAAAGTCTTTAGTGTAGGGGTTGTATAATTCTAATAAATTCACTCCTCTTTCATGAGTGACAATGCCCAAAGTAGCACTGTCTCCCCAATCCATGATTGGAATGTTTTCATAAAATTTATTGTCAAGCCTTTTTACGCCACCTTTAAGGATTGTTTTCTCCCTTCCGGAATTAAGATTTTTTAATTTTACTTTATATCTACCTTTGTCATTTATGGAATATGCCAGCCAATCACCATCAGGACTCAATGATGATTTATATAACAAATTCTTTTTCCATGGTTTGGAGATTTGTTTTTTATTTTCGGGTTGAAGGTTCTCGTTTTCGCTGATATTGTTAAGATAGAAGTAACGAAACTCATTTAAGAATGCATTATATGGTATGCCTAGTGTGTTGGTTATACTTTTTTCTTCATTCCGTATTATTCTGGTAAGATTCAGGATATTGGATATATTAATTCTGCCATATTTTTCAGAAGTGAAATTCCATATTGCCTGGCCAGCTAATTTGGCTTCTGTTCCTTCTAATTTTTTAATCTTTCCGGCGTTATTTTTCACTAAAAAATCTCTGATGAAATCATCCATCTCTGCATTCCATCCATAAGCGATATAAGCTGCAATACCTTCAATAAACCAATCAGGAACTGTGAAAAGATAGGTAGACTGAAAAACTTCAGAAATTAATCCTCCAAAAAGCATGTCATCTACAAAAAGTTTAGAGACCTTATATACTAGATCGTCTTCGAATTCTGTGATAGAACCATCAAAAGCAATTTCTACATGGGTTTTTAGGAAGTTTGTTTGGCCACCAATGTCAAAAGTAGCTTCTTTAATGCCCACATTGCTTTGAGTGAGGTCTATACTGCTATTGTAAATAAAAATTTTGGTTTTGATATATGGAGCATACCCCATAATATCAGTTATTCTGTTATACTCTTCCTCAATATATTCGGCAACATGTTTGGCTAATTTTTGACCTCCCTGATAATAATACACATCAAAATGAGGAGTGCTGTAATACCTCCAGTCAAATAACCGGTATTGAATTCTGCTCTTACCATATATTTCATCGTTGTTTTGTGCCGCTGCTTTTTCAGAGAAGGTAAAAACAATGAATATTATTGTTAGAAATAAATATGAAAAAATGCTCTTAACCATATAAAAAAAACATATCATGAATATAATGAATAGTAACGACTAATGTTTACCTCTTCATTTAAAATTTTATTCTTTAATAAAAATAAACTAAAATCATTGGCAAAATAAGGGGCTAATGATACTCCTTTTGTACCTAATCCATTAAAAAGGAAAACGTTTTTTTGTAAAGGGTGGTTACCAATTATTGGTCTTCTGTCATTGGAGGCAGGCCTTACTCCTGCCACCTGACCAACAACTTTAAAAGGAATCCTTAGTAATTCTTCCAATTTCCCTAAGAGTTGATTTTTGGCTTTTTCTGTTGGATAATGATCCAGATTCTTCCATTCATATGTAGCGCCTACTCTGTAATAATTGTTTTGAGCATGTTTTACAATAAAAACACCCCGATTAAAAATCACATCCTCAGGTAAGGGTGATGAAGTTTCAATATGTAAAATCTCCCCTTTTACCGGTGCAGTAGGAACCCAATCGAAATATGAGTTTTCATTTAAGGGACCATCACAAAAGATAATGTTTTTAGCTTTTATTTCTTTGTATGTAATCAGCTCTTCTGTAACTTTCAGTTTTTGGTAGTCTAATTTTTCAGAATAATAAAGACCTTTTTCTACCAAATAATTTTTATGAGCATCTATTAATGTGTTTAAATCAAGGTAACCAGAATTAGACAAGGTAATTCCTCCAGAAGGATCTTCTATAAATTCTTTAAACTGAGGTTCTGTGGCTACTGAATCAATGAAATTAATACCATCAGAATCATTTTCATCACTTCCAATCCATTCATTTTGTTCTTCTATTGAAGTAAAGGGCCTGTAGATTTTCTTTTTTATAAGAAATTCTGCATTTAGCTTTTCTTCTAATGAACTATAAAAAGATTCCAGATATGGGAAAATTTCATCAGCCAGCCATGTCTTTTTCATTTTTCTGCCCGTAATAGGGTTATAAAGCCCAGCGGCAACTCTGGAGCTGGAGTGGATATTCTCATGGTTAATGATGGAAAAAGTAGCCCCGTTTTTTTCCAAATGCTCTGCTACGCAAATTCCGGCTATTCCATGCCCTATTATCAGAAAATCTGTCATCATATATTATTAAATCATATTTTAGGCAATCAGTATAAATTTCAACAAATTTGCAGTAAAGAAATTTCATATGATACATATAAAGCGTTTTGTTTTTAATCCTTTTATGGAAAACACTTATGTGGTGTACGATAGCAATAAAGAAGCAGCCATTATTGATCCCGGATGTTATGAAGGTTATGAGCAAAATGAGCTTACAGCTTTTATTAAAGAAGAAAATTTAAAGGTTACCCAATTAATCAATACGCATTGCCATATTGACCATGTGCTGGGAAATGCTTTCGTAAAGGACACCTATCAGGTACCATTAATTATGCATCAACTTGAAGTGCCGGTTTTGGAGGCAGTACCTTCCTATGCTGCTTCTTATGGGTTTGCCAATTATCAACCTACCAGGCCTGATAATTTCTTAAAGGAAGGCGAAAAGCATTTTGTAGGTAATATAGCCTTTGAAGTTTTATTCTTGCCGGGTCATGCTCCTGGTCATATAGGCTTAATGAACGAGACTGAAAAGGTTTTCATAGGTGGAGATGTACTGTTTGATGGCAGCATTGGCAGAACAGATTTGCCTGGCGGTGATTTTGATACCTTAATACAAAGTATTCAGCAAAAACTATTTAAATATCACGATGATGTAGTAGTTTATTGTGGACATGGGCCTGAAACAACCTTAGGTAAAGAGAAAAACAACAACCCTTTTTGCGCCATCCATTAAATTGCTGCCTCTCAATAAAAACACATGATAAAAAGAAACATACCAAATTTTATTACTGCAGCCAATTTAGTAGCTGGTTGTATAGGAATTTATTTTGCTCTTAATTCTAATTTCGTATACGTAGCTTATTTTGTGGCATTGGCAGCACTATTCGATTTTCTGGATGGAATGGTGGCTAGGTTACTTAAGGTGCATTCTGAAATTGGTAAACAACTGGATTCTCTGGCCGATATGGTGACCTTTGGAGCCCTGCCTGCTTTTGTTGTTTTTCAATTCCTGCAAAATAACAATGCAGGGTGGATTAGCTTTCTTGCTTTTTTTATAGCTGTTGGTTCGGCCTTCCGATTGGCAAAATTTAATATTGATACCAGGCAGGGTGATCAATTTTTAGGTTTGCCAACCCCCGCAAATGCGCTATTTATATGTTTTCTAATTTTTTTGCAAGATTACGCTTTCTTCGATTTTGTTTTTACAACCAGTGCTCTGCTTATTATAACATTTATTTTTTCAATTTTACTGGTAGTGGAGCTTCCTATGATAGCACTAAAATTTAAAAATTTTAAGTTCAAAGAAAATATATTTCGTTATTTAACGATAGCATTCTCTCTTATAATTATTGGGATATTTCAATTTTCAGGTATTCCTCTCGTTATTCTATCTTACCTGATTTTATCTGCTATCCAGCACTTTAGCATCCAAAGAAATTAAAATATCATTATATGTGTTACATTAGATTCAAAAGATAGAGGTACTTAATGAATAACAGACTCCTTTTTATATTTTTAATTATTTTTACCACAAATATCAATGCGCAATCGGTATTAAAAAAAGCTGGTTTGGTGAAAGTTGCAACTACTCAGGAAGGAGTTTATAAAATAGATATAGATTTTTTAACTTCTATTTCTCTTGATCCTACTCAAGTTAATCCTGCTAAAATTCAGGTTTATGGCATGCCCGGAGGATCTATACCGCAATCAAATGCAGTTGATTATCCAAATGACCCTCTGGCGCTTTCGGTTCAGGTAAAAGCTAATGAAAATGATATATTTGAAGATGATGAGGCAGTGTTTTTTTATGCTGATGCTGTTCAGAACATTAATTATAATTTTGATTTTGAGATTTATGACTACTCCAATAATATTTATGCTGATTCTTTATACTTTTTTATAGATTTTAATACTGAAACCAGTAGCCAGCAAGTAGAAACCTTAAATAATGCATCCAGTATTAACGGGGCTACGCCTATAAATTGGTTCGAGAAGATTTTGATTCATGAACTTGATGAGGTAAATATCTTAAGATCGGGGAAAAATTGGTTTGGAGAATCATTTGCTACCACCAGGAGCAGAGATTTTTCTTTTGAAATTGAGGGGGATTTAGAAGTAAATAAACCAATCCATTTGAGAACTAATTATATGTCGCAAAATTATGGTAATGGTAATTTGAAAGTAGCAATTAATAATTATGATTTAGCTGATACACCACTCCCGGTGTTGCAAGCTTCGGCTTATGGAATTAAAGGGTCAATGGTAACTGAAAACTCAATAATAAGCACATCTCTTTTAAACGAAAAAAGAATAACAGTTAATCTTTCACATGTTAATTCAGGCTCCGGTAAATCAGAGGGGTATCTGGATAACCTGTTTTTGACAGTTCCCCTTAATCTGAAATATAACAATGAACAAATAATTCTTCGAAATAGAGATATTCAAACTATAGGCTCTTATAATATATCAGTAGCTGGAATTTCTAATCACTATATTTGGGATGTTTCAAGTCCACTAATCACATTATTAATTCCTCATAATAATGGGAACTTTTCTTTCAGCAAATCAAATGCAAATGAAGAAACTAAATTTGTCATATTTGATGAGCAATCGGCCCATGCACCCATTTATATGGAGAAAATAAGTTCACAAGATTTAAAAAATAATCGAATTCCAGATTATTTAATTGTAACTACTTCTGCTTTTGAACCTGCTGCCAGTGAACTGGCTCAGCACAGAAAAAAATACAATCAGTTTGAGGTGAAAATAGCCAACACTGAAGCTATATTTAATGAATTTGGTTCTGGAAGAAGAGATGTTTCGGCGCTTAGAAACTACATTAAATACTTGTATGACAAGCAGCCAGGCAAATTGAAGTATGTATTAATGTTGGGTGCAGCCTCCTATGATTTTAAAGATAGAATTAGTAATAATTCTAATTTTGTTCCCATTTACCAATCTGATAATTCCCTTAATCCAACGACCACCTATTCCTCGGATGATTTCTTTGGTTTCATGGAGTCGCATGAAGGGGTATGGGATGAAAGCGGTAACAATTCAGATGATATTGATTTAGGTATAGGCCGAATCCCATGTAAAAGCCTTGAAGAGGCAACTGTGGCAGTACAGAAATCTATTAATTATGAGAATAATAAAGAATTTCTAAAAAAGTGGAGAAATGAAATTTACTTTATTGCTGATGATGGAGATTTTAATAGTTATTCTGCTTCTTCTGAACAACTTTCCACCTTTATAAATGATAATTATAATAATTTTAAGATTAATAAACTTTATTTAGGGGCTTTTAAACAAGAAAGCTTCGCAAGTTCAGAAAAATCTCCTGAAATGTCAGAAGCCATTAATGAAATGATGGAAAAAGGGGCGTTAATTGTAAACTATATTGGGCATGGTTCCGAAGATTCATGGACAGATGAAGCGATTTTAACAAAAAGCATGATAGAAAAATGGTCCAATACAAGTAGTTTGCCTTTATTTGTAACGGCTACATGTGAATTCGGAAGACATGATAATCCGGTTATAGAATCAGGAGCTCAAAAGCTTATGTTGAAAAAGAATGCAGGAGCCATAGGTTTATTAACTACTGCCAGGCCAGTTTATTCCAACTCTAATTATAAATTAAACGAGTCATTTTATAAAAGCGTTTTTGATAGAAAAGGTAAGGGGCCAAGAAAATTAGGAGATATCATAAGAGAAACAAAAAACAATGCTATATCAGGAGTTGGTAATAGAAATTTTATTTTAATTGGTGATCCTGCTCTCACATTGGCAGAACCAATGCACAATGTTGATATCACTAAAATTGTAAATGAAACAGGGGAAACTGATACATTGAAAAGTATGAGCAAGATTTCGGTAAGTGGCGAGATAACTTCCTATGGAGGTCAAAAAATGAATGATTTTGAAGGTTTACTGACAGCGGAATTATTTGATAAGCCAGTAGAAAAAAGCACGTTTGATCCAAACACCTCAGCCTTATCATTTGATGTATTAGAAAGTGTTTTATATAGAGGAAAAACGAGCATAAAAAACGGGGAGTTTACGTTTACTTTCTATATGCCGAAAAACATGAATTATAAGTTAGAAGCCGGAAAGTTTAATTTATATGCGTATCCTGACAAAGGCAAAGAAGATGCCAATGGTTTTTATGATGATTTTTATGTTGGTGGAAGTTCTGATTTGACTACCGCCGACAATATTGGACCGGACATTTCTGTTTACCTGGATGATTATACTTTCCAAAATAAAGATAAAGTCGGTAGTGATGCTGAGTTATTAATCAACTTTTTTGATGAGCATGGTATAAGCATATCTAAAGACGGGTTAGAAAAAGGAATAGTTTTCAGTTTAGATGAAACTGAAGAAGTAGAGTTAAATGATTATTTTTATTATGATATTGATTCTTATCAGGAAGGTGAAATTTCTTATAGTTTAAGAGAGTTGACGGCTGGGTGGCACGAACTTGTAGTAAAAGCAAAGGATATTTTTAATAATTCATCAGAAGAAAATATTCAATTTTTTGTGGTTGATAACGAAAAGCTTGAAATTTTAGATTTTATAATGTATCCTAACCCGGCGAAAGAATTTACCAACTTCAGAATAAGTCAGAACAGAAAAAATGATGAAATAGAAGTTTTATATAATATAATTGATTCATACGGTAAAGTTATTTTTGAGCAATCTTTTATAACTTCAGACCAACAAAGAGAGGATAGTTGGAACTTAAGAAATAAAGAAGGCATAAAAGTTTCGCCCGGATTATATTTTATCCGTATTTTTCTTCGTTCTGTAGAAGATCAATCAAAAACTCAGCAGATTAAAAAGCTAATTGTAATCAATTAAGTATATTTGTGATAAATCAACAAAACATGCAAAAAGCAAAATTATTATTTTATTTTATTGCTCTGATAGCTGTAAGCCCAGCTGTAAATGCACAGGTTACAGGAGGGGGAGTAACTCCTACAGGTCAAAATACGGAAGATCAGAGAAATGTAATTACAACAGCTATGCCCTTTCTGTTGATTTCACCGGATTCCAGATCTGCTGGTATGGGAGATGCGGGAGTAGCCTTATCTCCTGATGCCAACGCCATGCAATGGAATGCAGCCAGGCTGGCATTTGTGAAAAATGAAATTGGAGCCTCTCTTTCTTATTCGCCTTGGTTAACCAATATAGGAGTGAATGATATGTTTATTTCCTATTTAAGTGGATATTACAGAATAGACCAAGAGCAGGTAATTGGTGTTGATATGAAATACTTTGACTTGGGTAGTATATTTTTTACTGATACTGGTCAGGATGGAACAGAGGCTTCCCCTAAAGATTTTTCTTTTGCGGTAGCTTATTCCAGGAAATTAGGTGATAATTTAAGTGCCTCTTTAACCGCCAGAGTTGCAAGGTCAAATTTATTTGGTGATTATCAAGGAGGTAATTTGCAGGATCCAAGTCCTGCTACAGCTTTAGGTGTTGATTTAGGGGTTTTTTACACTAAACCTGTGGTGTTTAATGGGAATGATTCAGAATTTTCTTCAGGTTTACAGATCTCTAATATCTCCAATAAAATTACTTACTCTGATGACGATAATGAGCAGTTTTTACCTATCAATTTAAGAATAGGTTCCGCCTTTACAACAGCTCTGGATGCATATAATGATATTACTATAACCTTGGATTTTAATAAATTAATGGTACCAACACCAAATGAGGCTGATACAGCAAACATTACCTTAATGGAAGGAATGTTTGGTTCTTTTAGCGATGCTCCGGGTGGGGCGCAGGAAGAATTAAGAGAGATTAGTATTGCTTCAGGTATAGAGTACTGGTATAATGACATATTTGCTGTTAGAACTGGTTATTTTTATGAGCATGTTACTAAAGGCGGGCGTCAGTATTTTACTGCAGGGCTTGGTTTTAGATATCAGGTATTAGGACTAGATTTTTCTTACTTGATCCCAACACAACAACAAAATCCTTTAGGTGAAACTTTGCGTTTTACAGCTACTTTTAGATTAGAAAATCTTAATACTTCGAAAAAAACCACCATTACAGAATAGTAAAAATTATGTTAGATAGAACAAAATCACCCGAGGCATTTATGCTTGATGATTTAGCACTTGCAAAACCTTCAATCACAAACCTCCGGAATGAATTAGAACTACACTGTCTGACAGATGATACTAATCCTGTTATTAAACTAGATTGCTTACTTCCTTTTGGAAAAGTGAATGATTCAATAGCCGGGCAAGCATATATGTGTGCAAAATTATTGACCGAAGGTACTAAGAGCTATCCTGCTGATGTTTTGCAAAATATGTTAGATCATTATGGAGCACATTTGGATGTTTCAGCAGATTATGATGATACTACAATAACTTTACTTTGTCTGAAAGAACATATTGCTCCTCTTTTACCACTTTTGAAAAGTATTCTCACAGAACCATTATTGGATCAAGCTGATTTCGATAAACTTAAATTCCAGCAAATTCAAAAGGTAAGGGTTAACGCACAAAAAAACGCTTTAATTGCTACCAGATTATTAAGAAATAAGCTTCTAAACGGATCAAATTATGGAGTTGTTTTGGAGGAAGAGCATCTGAATAATTTAACTTTAGAAGATGTTAAATCCTTTTACGATACATTCTATTCATTAAAACCTTCCATTGTAGTTGCTGGTGAGGTGTCAGAATCAGTAATTCAATTAATTGATGATCATTTTGGCGTACTGGAATTTAATGGAGAAGCAGCTGATTATACAGGTAAATTAGTGCCTGATTTTTCTGAAACTACTTTTGAAAAGCCTGGCTCAGTGCAAGCTTCTTTAAGAATGGGGACACTGTCTATCCCAAAATCCAATGATGAATATTTTGCACTATCCATTGCCAATGAAATATTAGGTGGTTATTTTGGATCGAGGCTAATGAAAAACATTCGGGAAGATAAAGGCTATACCTATGGCATTTATTCGATGGTGGTTAATTATAAAAATGAGAATTTCCACCTTATTGGAGCAGATGTTAAAATTGAGCATGTAAATGATGCAGTAGCTGAAATTTATAAAGAGATGCAAATAATGCAAGAGGAAGAAGTTTCTCCTGAAGAATTGGATACTGTGAGAAACTATATGTTAGGTAAATTAGCAGGCCATCTTGATACTATTTTTAGCCAGGCGGATAATTATAAAGCTAAGATATCGGAAGGTGTTGATTATCAAAATTATTTTGATTCGTATGTGCATGCGATTCGTACCATTTCGGCATCGGAAATACTGGAAGTAAGTAAAAAATATTTCTCAAAGGAATATAACGTTGTTAAAGTTATTTAATCCAAATATTTGGCATTTGCCAAAATTTACTGCACATAAAAAATAATCTTTATAAAATTATATGTGTTAAGTCTGATCAACTTATTCATAACTATAATGTAGCTTTGATTTACATATATGAGTATAATTCAAAAAGTAAAAGCAGTAGAACAATTATATACTCGCTTAGATTCAGATATTAAAAATTTCAGTAAAGAATCAGGTATATTCTGTTTTTCTGGCTGTGGTAATTGTTGTTCCAAACCAGATATAGAAGCATCTCCATTGGAATTTCTACCATTGGCTTTTCATTGGTTTAAAAAGGGACAGGCTCATATTAAACTTGAGCAACTTCAGTTAGAAAAGTCTTTAATGTGCATCTTGTATAATCCTCTTACACCTGCAGATAAGTCAAAAGGTAGTTGTGGAAGCTATGCTTTCAGAGGTTTA
This sequence comes from Marivirga sp., assembly GCA_041642185.1. Lineage (GTDB taxonomy): Bacteria > Bacteroidota > Bacteroidia > Cytophagales > Cyclobacteriaceae > Marivirga. The sequence goes on along the minus strand of JBEPWY010000021.1, from coordinate 6,486 downwards.
ATTTGCAGATTATTTGGATATGGTGCAGGAAAAAATAAATATGGTGAATTAAGACTAGTTACCTGCAAGCTTATAAAGGAGGGACAGGCAGAAAATTATAATAAGGCAGTTGAAATGTTAAAGCGAAATGAACAAGTCCCCATTTTCTCAGATTATTATACTCACTTAATGCAAATAGATTTCCGATTGGCTAATCAAATGTTACCAATTAACGAAGCTATTATTGTTGCTGTAAAAACTGTTCTACAATATTATGCCTACAGACCTTTTCCTAAATCAAGGAAAGTGGCATAGAGTACTTTCATATTCTTATTTTGTTAAAATTGTAAATACTACACGTCTGTTCTCAGCACGGCCTTCTTCAGTATAGTTGGTACTAATAGGTTCTGTTTCGCCATAACCTTTAGCAATTATTCTCTCAGTATCAATTCCTTGCTCCAAAAGATAATTTCTAACAGCATTGGCTCTACCTTCGCTCAGTGTCATATTATATTCATCGTTTCCTTTATCATCAGTATGGCCGGCTATTTCCATTGTTATACCTGGATTGTTACGTAACATATTGGTTAGCCTATTTAATTCGGGTATTGATTCTGCCATCAGTTTTGAATCATCAAACTTGAAGTATATATTTTTGATAGTTACGGTTACTCCCACTTCTATAGGATTTAAGTATAGGTCCTTATTATAATTAAGGAAGTCCTGATTTTTAAATATTGAAACTTTATCTTCTGAATTGAGATATTTTGCTTTTGCAGCACGTATTTTATATTCAGTGGGTTCTTTCAGTAGTACAGTATAAAATCCATCATTATCACTTTTAGTAGTCGCTACAATAGTATCATTTAAATCATATGAAAGATCGGCTACTAATGGTTCCTTAGTTTTTTTATCATATATATACCCTGATACCCTATAAGGTTGCAAGCTTTTTTCGAGAAGGAAATCTTTTCTTATCTCTTTATAAAACACGCCCTCTTCCAAGGCTACTTCAATTTTTTCAGCTAACGGTTTATATATTGAATCATTAATATTTAAGGTATACACACCTTGTTCATTTAGTTGTAATCTGTATGCACCATCAGCATAATTGGTAGTCGTTTTTTCTTTCCAATTATTGTTGCTTAAGGTTATATCTACCATCACCGGAAATTCGCTTTCAGATTCAAGAATATATCCGTAAACAAATATTTCTGCTTTTATGGGCTCTATAGTTAAGTCTTTAATGATTAATGTGTCTTTTGTTATACCCTTAAGATCTATAGAGTCTTTTAAATTCTGATAGCCATTTTTTTGTGCTTCATACATGAAGTATTTATCTTCATAGGTGATGAAAGTATAATCACCCGTATTTCTGACATCAATTGCTTTTTGTATTTTATCACCTTGCTCTATTTTTAATTGTAGAGAAACAGTTTCCATTGTTTTTGAATCTCTTATTAATCCTTTAACAGTTATTTTAGGTTTAGGGATTAGTCCATAAATGTTCATATTGCTTCCATCTGCGCTTACATAAGTACGAGTGGTAAAAGCATGTTTTTCTGAGGCATCTATAGAAAAATAAGAATCAAAACCAGTGGTGTTAATGGGAGGCCCTATGTTTTGAGGTTCAGACCATGTTTGCCAAGTATCATCCAAACGCTCTGTTTTCCATACATCAACATCACCTATTGTGCCTTCTCTGTTACTGGCAAAATACATGGTTCTGTCATTATTGGTCAGGTATTGACCAAATTCATCTTTATGAGAACTGAGACTGGAAATTATTTCCGGTTTAGAGTATGAGCCATTATTTTGCAATAAACTAACATATAAATCACTATAGGCTTTACCAGTTCGTTCGTTCATGTATATTACTATTGTTGATCGATCTTGGGTTATGACAGCTCCTGAAAATCTTCCACTATTCATTTCCTCAAAGTCTACTATATCAAGATGCTCAGGTTTAGACCAACTGTCACCTTCTTTGAACGTCAATGAAAAACCCTCCTTATTCTTATTTTTACCACCTCTTAAAAGTAGGGTATTACCGCTATCTAAAATAGTCAATACTTGATTGAACTTTCTTTTATTTAATGGGGAATCCATATGTTTAGCTTTACCCCATGTTCCGTCTGCTAATTTATCAGAATACCATATATCCTGTGTATTGTCAATACCATCAGTGTTTTCAGGATGGTTGGAAACTGTAAAATAGAGTCTTTTATTATCAGATGTAATGAGTGGAGCCGTTTCATGATACCTGGTGTTTACATTTTCACCTAATTCCTCCAGTTTATACAAAACTTGTGAATCCTGCGCAAAAGTGAATATTGGTATCAATAAAAGGGTTAATACTAGTCTTATCATAATTTGAAAATTTTACCAAATTAAGAAGTAATAGGGTGATTTTTTTGTCTAAAATATCAACAAAAGTACGTGAAGGATATTTTTCTATGTTTATTTCAGTTATAGTTAACTTTTCAGGGGATAAAACTCAATTTAACTTTTCTACTAAATTATTATAATCGTATTGTAAGTCCTCTTCCAAGGTACCGATAACTTTATTGATAGCTATTAACTGCCTCTCGTATATATTTAGCAGAGTTGTATTTTTAGCTATAGAAGGTTTTATTTCTTTCATTTTAGAACAAAAATAAATAAGTAATTCAACTTCAATATTTTTCTTTTGAGTATAGCGAATATATTTTTTTGTGTTTCTCTGGATTTTACGGATGCTTTTCTTCATCCAATAATAGTTAAAGGTATTGATTTCTTCAAATTGCAAATCTATATCTGCTTTTACGGCCTCCACATAGCTGTCATCATCCGTTGATTCATAAAGTAAATAAGTAAGAAGTTCCTTATTCTCTTTTTTAAACCGTGCCAGTCGAAGGCATAACTCCATTACCTCCTGAGGATGCCTTTCCTTTAGCTCTTTTTTTATTTCACTTATAGTGGCAGCTTTCATCTTCTATTTTTTTGTACAAAGCAAAGTTAGACTGAATTATGTTTTTTGCCTTACTGATTTTAAATCATTATAAATTTGACTCATAAAGGGAACTTAGAGGGGTGTACAAAAGTTTTAGTAACAAATGTATTTTAATGAGTGTAATTATTTGTAGTAAGCTCTGAAATAGAGGTTATCAATACTTTACAGAAAAAGAATTATAGATTATTTAATAAATCCGACTATACTTTAGAGAGGTTTTCTACATAAAATCACCTAAAATAAAATTATAATAAATCGGAATACTTTTTAACCGGAAGATTAATAAAATGATCTTCTATAAACCATACACATGTGAACCATATAAATTTTTTAATTTTTAATTTTTTTATAGTCATTGTAGCAGGATGTGAAAATAACGCCGGGTCAACTGATAAAGAATCAGAATCAGCAGTTTATCAGGAAAAGGGGGCTATTACGTTATCAGATACTTCTTTGACTTTTTTTGAAAATACAGTTGTTTTAGATCAGAACCGAAAAGAAATAGTAATTAACAGGCTCATTAAATTTTATAAAAAAAATGAGAATAAAACCCGTTGGTTACATCATGATAAACCCACTGAACTTTTTACCTCTCTATTAGAAGTAATTGATAATGCGGAAGATTATGGGTTGTACCCATCTACCTACAGAATTAATTATCTAAAAAATAAAGCAGAAGCCCTTTACAATAAGGGAAATCCTGATCAGGAAAGCCTTATAAAATTAGATAGAGATGCCACAGCTTCTTTTATGCTATTTATTATTCACCTGAATAGGGGTAGGATTGTTGATCCCGGCCATACAGAAAAGCCCTGGTTTCAATATTTTAAAGAAGAACCATCAATCGGTAAGCTGGTAAAAAGTGATGATAAAAGTGATTTAAGTAAGCTTGTAGATGATTTACAGCCTGCAAATCACATCTATCGGAATTTAAGAGAGCAACTAAGAAAGTTGAATCATAGCGCACCAAGGGAAATAGAGAAATTTAGCCATATAAATTTAGACAGCTTCAAAATTGGTTATAAAGATCTTAAAATAGCTTATATAAGAAATAATCTGAATGAGTGGGGTATAGAAACTAAAGTAGGTCTAAATAAGAATGAAGTTGATAGTACTCTAATTGAAAGGATTAAAGATTTTCAAAGAGCATTTAGAATTAAAGTAGATGGTTTACCTGGTAGTAATACTTTAAAATATTTAAATATGCGGGATGAGGAATTAAAAAAATTACTTGCTCTCAACTTAGAAAGACTTCGCTGGTGGCCGGATGAATTAGATAAGGAATTGATATTAATTAATGTGCCGGAATTTATGTTAAGAGTTTATGATGGTGATAATTTACAACTTGAGATGAAAGTTGTTGTAGGGGAAGAGGTTCATGCCACCCCTATCTTTAACGATACGCTAAAGTATATAGAGTTTGGACCTACATGGACTGTTCCTCAAAGTATTATCAAAGAGGAAGTGATTCCAAACTTGCAGGAAAATCCAGAATATTATTCGGATAGAGATTTTAAGTTTTATCAGAATGAAGAAGAGATTGATCCTGACACAATTGATTGGTTTAATGTTGATATAGAGGAGAAATACTATAAAGTTGTTCAGCAGCCAGGTCTAAATAATGCCTTGGGTTCAGTGAAATTTATTATGCCAAATAGTTTAGCGATTTATTTGCATGATACTCCTGAGGATCATTTGTTTAATGCAGAAGAAAGAGCTTTTAGTCATGGATGCATCAGAGTTGAAAACCCTGATCAGTTTGCGAAATATTTATTGCAGGATGAAAGTAAATGGAATCTTTTTGAGATCAATAAAAAGATGGCAGAAGCCGAAAAAGAAAAAGTTTACTTGGAAAAGCCTTATCAAGTGCAAATTTCTTATTTAACTGCATGGGTTGATGATAAAGGCAAACTTCAAATTTTTGATGACATCTATGATTTTGACGATAGTCAGCTAAAGAAGCTGGAGGAAATGAATGAAACTTCAAAACGGGTAGATAATTATTTACCTACAGCTGCCAATAAGTAGTAGGTAGAATTAAATAATATTTCCTATGGAACTATTTAGAGGTAAATCTCATTCCCTATAACAAATTGAAATAATTGAGAGTTTTACCCTATTTAAAGGAATCTTATTTTTAGAGCAAAAATATAATTTAATGATGCTACAGAACAAAAACCTTATTTTATTAATTATCACTGTTTTATTTTTACATTTCGCTGCTTGTTCACAATCGCCAGATGAGGTTGAATTAGAAGAGGAAAAATTGATACATGCGGAAATAGATTCATTAACTCAACCCAGGGTTTTGGAGAAAGATATGGAGTCAGTCGATTCTCTTTTAAAGAAAAAGGCCTATCAGTATAGTTATTTCAACGACTTAGATTCTTTTGAAGATTCAATACAGTCTCTGTATTCTCATATAATGAAGAAAAACCCTGAAGTGAAATTAGACTATAGTCCTTTCAGATATGCTATGATAGGGTATTACTCTTTAAGGCAGGACAACAGGTTGAATGATAAAAATTTAGTATCTATTATAGATTTTACCAAAAGTAGTTGTGATAAAAGATTTTATACTGTTGATTTAGATGAGCTGGATGTCATTTTCTACTCTCTGGTAAGTCACGGAAGAAATACTGGAGAAGATATGGCAACTAAGTTTTCTAATGAAAGATCATCCAACTCCAGTAGTCTTGGCTTTTATGTGACAGGGAATGTTTATACCGGTAAGAATGGTTATAGCATGCGATTACATGGTGATGAACCAGAATGGAACGATAGAATGATGAAAAGAGCCGTAGTGATGCACGGGGCGTCTTATGTAAGTGAGGATTTCGTAAAGAAATATGGTAGATTAGGGCGTAGCTACGGTTGTCCTGCACTTCCTGTAGGACTCAATCAAGAAGTGATAAATACTATAAAAGATAAAACAGTAATTTTTGCTTATTATACGGATAATAAATATTTAAATACATCTAAATACCTTGATGTAGATAAGCTAATAAATAAATCTCAAAATGAAACAGGAAGATAAAAGCAACTATAACTCGAAATGTGATCAGACGTTAGTGTATATTTAGTAAATATTAATAAAATATTCAATATGGCAATCAAAATTATAGGTGTTACATTAACAATTGCAGGTGCTCTGGGGCTTACCTTTGGTATAATAGGTCTTTTTGGTAGTAATTTAATAGCCATAAACCCTTGGGCCATGACAATTTTAGGCTTTATATTTTTTCTTTCAGGAGTGGGAATGGTGAAGAAACTGAGTGATTAATATTCACCAAAAAAAACACCCTATGTTAATAAAAAAGCCGCTTCCAAAGATTTCCATCTTCTAGAGCGGCTTTTAAATTTATTTAGGATTTAACCCCTATGCAATTGTTTCTTCCTCTGTTTCATATTCTGAAACCGGAATACAGCTACACATTAAATTCCTATCTCCATAAGCACTATCAATCCTGCTTACGCTAGGCCAGAATTTATTAGCTTTTACATAAGGCAGAAGA
>JBEPWY010000020.1:2447-18895 GCA_041642185.1 Marivirga sp. | reverse complement strand
GCCATTTATCATAAAAACAATAAAATCTTAATCAAATTAACATAAAGGATTTGGACTTACAAAGCCAAAGGAAATTATTATCTTTATGTTTTGGTTACAATTGAAAGAGAAAGATTTCTATTGAGCCTTTGAATATAATTTAGTTATTGAAAAAAATAAATCAATACAATTTGCATAATTATATCTGAAAAAAAAATTTAATTTATTTAATCAAATCGCTTAGCACTATATTTTAATACAATTTAACATGAGTAAAAAAGTAATTTTAATGATATTGGACGGTTGGGGTATTGCAACTAACAAAGAGGTATCAGCAGTGGATCAAGCTAATACTCCTTTTATTGACAGTTTGTACACCAAATACAAAAATAGCCGTTTGGAAGCCTCTGGATTGGCAGTTGGTTTGCCGGAAGGTCAAATGGGGAATTCAGAAGTGGGACATATGAATATTGGTGCAGGTAGAGTTGTTTACCAGGATTTAGTGAAAATCAATAAAGCTATTCAGGAAAAAACAATCAAAGACAATCCTGTTTTTATGGAAGCTTTGAGCTATGCCAAATCATCCAATAAAAAGGTGCATCTTATGGGGCTTGTTTCTGATGGTGGAGTTCATTCCCACATAGACCATTTAAAAGGACTTTTAACCTTAGCTCATGAAGAAGGATTGAAAAACGTTTTTGTGCATGCTTTCACAGATGGACGAGATACAGACCCAAATTCAGGAAAAGGATTCCTGGAGGACGTAATTGAACATTGTAGTAAAACAACGGGTAAATTAGCTACTGTAGTGGGAAGGTATTACGCCATGGACAGAGATAACCGGTGGGAGCGTATTAAACTGGCGTATGATGTCATGTTGAAGAATGAAGGAGAAGGAAGGAAAAATTTACCTAAAGCTATACAAAAATCTTACGACAGAGGAATAACAGATGAATTCTTAATGCCGCTTGTTCAGTTGGATTATTCAGGAAAACCTGTTGCTAAAATTGAAGCCGGAGATGTGGTGATTTCATTTAACTTCCGCACAGACAGAGGCAGGGAAATTACTCAGGCACTTACCCAAAAGGCATATCCTGAACAAAATATGCACCCTATTGATTTGCATTATGTCACCATGACCAAATATGACGAAAGTTTTAAAAATGTAAATGTTTTATTTGATAAGGACAATCTTAAGAATACAATAGGAGAGGTTTTAGAGAGAAATAATAAAACTCAAATCAGAATAGCTGAAACTGAAAAATATCCTCACGTTACCTTTTTCTTTTCAGGAGGTCGCGAAACACAGTTTGAGGGGGAAAAAAGGATTATGTGCCCTTCTCCGAAAGTAGCAACTTACGATTTACAGCCTGAAATGAGTGCTGCGGATATAAGAGATGCTATTATACCTGAAATTAGAAAAGGAGAAGTTGATTTTGTTTGTTTGAATTTTGCCAATCCTGATATGGTTGGACATACTGGAGTTTTTGAAGCTGCTGTAAAAGCCTGCGAAACTGTAGACAGTTGCGCTAAATCTGTAATAGATGTTGCATTGGAAAACGACTATACAACCATAGTTATAGCAGATCATGGAAATTCGGATTTTATGGTAAATGAAGATGGTACCCCCAATACTGCACATACCACGAACCTTGTGCCCTGTATTTTAGTTGATAACAAATTCGACGGTCAGTTGAAGGATGGAAAACTGGGTGATTTAGCTCCTACCATTTTAAAATTGATGGATGTTGAGATACCTGAGGAAATGACAGGAGATATTTTAATTGATTAATTCTATGCGATACTTTCCAATAGCTTTTATATCAGCTTTGATAATATTCTTTACAGCCTGTTCACCGGCGGTAAAAGAAAAACCAATTTCTACTTATTATGATGTGGATGGTTTAATCAATGAACAAGTGAATAAACTTCGAAAGCAAGATGCAAATTTGGCGAAAAAGATTTCTATCGATGGAAAATTGGAAAAGGATACTATCAGTTTTGATTCCTTAGGTTGGACAAACGAATTGGGAGTGTTTAAACTGGCGGATATAAATAAACCTACTTTAAAAGATTTATATGAGGCAAGTGAGAAAAGTGTTGATGGCCAGAAAGTTTGGAGTTACCGGGCTGAAAAGCAATCTTTGGGAATAGAATTCTTGCATGTCTACTTTGGAAGCGATAGCACCTTAAAAAAGTTGGAGGCAAGATATAATGAAGAAAACGCACTTTATTCCTCCGAAAGAAATATGGAAATGGCTTTTGAGAATGTCAATGGAGAAAGTATGCTGACCAATTATAAAATTTATGGTAAGCAAAAAATGATTATGAAAGATGAAGTAGAGTTTCAGATTGAATCTGAAATTCTATGATTTAGTTAAACAAAAATCATTTTAACAAAAGAAAACAGCCATGGGACAGCCTATGGCTGTTTTTTTGAAAAATTTTAACCGGGTAATGATATTCCTCTTAGTTTGCGGTATAGAGTGATCGCATATCTGTCCGTCATTCCACTTACATAATCAATGCAAATCATGCTTATTTCGTAAAAGCTGGCTGTTTCTGTAATCAATTCCTGATAAGTTTCAGGTAACAGTCTAAAAACAGTTAAATCCTTCTTACCAGAATCTTCACTTCCTTTTTGAGCGATGGCAGCATTCAGGAATGAAGTTAACAGGCCATCCAGCACTACATGTCCTACAGCTTCTGTTTCAAGCACTAATTTAGATCTATATATTTTCTGAATAGAAACTTCAATAATATTGCGAAGTACTTTTTTGCAAGGAACCAGATCCATTAAAGCTGTATCAAACTTTCCGCTTAATATATCACTTTCGTGTTCCTTAAAAACTTCCACACATTGATCAATCAGGGTATTGATAGCAAGAGCACGTAAATAAGCGATTTTTTCATTTTTGCCTTTTGTTTTTTCCAGCTTTTCAGGCATATAATTATCGCCCAAAATTTCCGCGAGCAAATCGCGTGCCTGCTCAAAGGAGACCCAGCCCAGGCGGCATCCGTCTTCTAAATCAATCACATGGTAACAAATATCATCAGCTGCCTCTACCAAAAAGGTAAGCGGATGACGGCACCAGCTATCATCGGATATCGGCAGTAGCCCAATGGACACAGCCAACTCATTAAACTCTGCTTTTTCGCTCTGAAAAAAGCCGTATTTTTTCTGGCTCTTTCTGCTTTTATCACTCTGGCTGATCAATGAAGCTCTTGGGTACTTTGTAAAAGCTGCCAAAGTGCTCAATGTTAATTTTATCCCCTGGTTATCGGGTCTGTTGAGAAGCCTAAAGCCCTGGGCATTACCTTCAAAAGTGGTAAGGTCTTTCCACTCTACTTCGCTTACCTGCTCCTTAATAATATTACCTGTCTCGCTTTTTTCAAAAAAAGCAGAAATTGCATCTTCTCCTGAATGCCCGAAAGGAGGATTGCCAATATCGTGCGATAAAGAAGCGGCAGCTACAATGGCGGCAAAGTCGAAAGAAGAAAAACCCGACTCTTTCAATTCGGGATACTTATCAATAATTACTTCCCCAACTTTTTTGCCTAAAGAACGGCCAACACTGCTCACTTCCAGGCTATGGGTTAATCTGGTATGGACAAAATCTTCTTCCGGCAATGGAACAACCTGGGTTTTATCCTGCAAGCGTCTGAAGGGATGGGAAAATATGATCCTGTCATAATCTTGTTCAAAAAATGAACGCGCACTTGATTGGTTTTTATTGCCTGTTTGTCCAAACCTGTTAGGGTTCAAAAGTTTTATCCATTCCATTTTCTCCATAGGGTAAAATTAGAACATTGTAGCACAGCATAAAAGAGGGGGATCAATTTTTCATGGTTTAAGCTGCCTTTGTAATCAATTTATCTGAGCGGTAATACTTTTCCACATTCTGTCCCTTATATTTGTACCTATAAATCAGAAATTAAACTAAAAAGATGTTAAAAAGAACTATTTTGTTATTCAGCATTCTTTGCGCAGTTCATGGATTGGGCGCACAGGATTTGGCTTATACCGTTAATTTAAATGACAAAGAGGGCGATACTTTTAAGGTAAGCCTGGAAATTGACGGAAAATTAAGTAAAGAAAACAATATTTATCAGTTTGCTGCCACAGCCCCTGGTACTTACCAGATTATGGATATGGGTCGTTTTGTAAGCAACTTTAAAGCTTTCGATAAAAGAGGGCGAGAAATTGAGACAAAACAGCTTTCAACTAACCAGTTTGAAATTGTTAACCCGAAAAGAGTAAAGAAAGTGAGAAGCATTTCGTACGAAATAGCAGAAACATGGGATACCGAAGTAGAGGAGCATACGATCTATAAAATGTGCGGTTCTTCTATAGAAGATGATCATGTTCTGATCAATGGCCAAACAGTTTTTGGCTACTTTTCAGGAATGCAGGCCGAGCCAATGAGCATTGATTTACAATATCCTGCCGATTGGAAAGTGGGAACTGCATTAGTTCCAAATGAGGAAGGTTTATATATAGCTGATAATTACGACCATATAGTGGATTCACCAGTATTATTAGGTAGGCTTACAAAAGCAAGTACTAGCCTGAGTGGTACCAATATTGATGTTTATACTTATTCCAAAACTGATATGATTGTTTCTGATGATTTATTAGGAGCAATGGAAGAGATGTTAAAGGCTGCCGATGAATTTGTTGTTGAATTTCCGGTAGACAGATATACATTCTTATTTCATTTTGAAGATGAAACATGGGGAGCCTGGGAACATTCTTATAGTTCAGAATACATATATGCCGAGGAGCCATGGTCTCCTAAGTTAGCGGCAAGTATTACCAGTACTGCAGCACATGAGTTTTTTCATATCATCACGCCTCTAAATATTCATAGTGAAATAATTGAGCAATTCAATTTTATTGAGCCAACTGCTTCCGAACATTTATGGATGTATGAAGGTGTTACGGAATGGGCTTCAGATTTGATGCAGTTACGTTATGGGATGATAGAATTAGAAGACTTTTTTCAGGAGCTGCAACAAAAGTTGTATGTTGATTCAAGATTTGATTCTAGCTATAGCTTAAGTAAATTAAGTTTAACCTCTTATACTCCTGAAGGGCAGAAACAATACGGCAATATTTATATGAGAGGTGCCTTGGTGGCCGGTTTATTGGATATTCGTTTGTTGGAGCTTTCTGAGGGCGTGCGTGGCTTAAGAGAAGTGGTAAATGAGCTATCAAAGAAATATGGACCGAACAATGCTTTTCCTGAAGATGAGTTCTTTGATATTTTTGTGGAAATGACCTATCCTGAAATAGACGAATTTTTTGAGCTTTACGTAAAAAATGCTAATCCTTTACCTATTAAGGAGTATTATGCTAAAATCGGAATTGATTATCAAAGACTTCATAAAACAGGAGAAATGGTACCGAGCCTTGGATATGGCTTAATTGCCCCAAGCGGTAAAATCACCATTGCTGAACCGACCGATTCTATTACTGAATTAGGTATTGAGGCAAATGACATTATGTATAAAATCAACGGCAATGATGTGAGCCTTCAAAATGCCCGTATGGTAATTGGTACATTGGCGCAGCAACCAATAGGTTATGAATATGAGCTCACTGTTTTACGTGATGGGGAAGAGAAAACTTTTACAAGCAGAATGATTGCTAAGGAAGAAGTGAAAGAGCATTTATTTTCTGTTGATGAAGAAGCTTCTACTGAGGCCATAGAGTTGAGAAAGCTCTGGAAGCAGAATAAATAGGACATAATTTTATATTAATGTATTATCTGACCCCAACAAGGATCAGGTAGGGGGCGGGTACAGATTTAGGTGGAAGATTTAAATACCCATGGGAAGTAAACCAGTTTGGTTTTATGGGAACCATCGTTCAGGCTGGCCTAAATATAAAATTTTAAAGCACATTAATTTTTATTCTCACAAGAAGGCTCCAATTCGGAGCCTTTTTTTATGTGCCTTTTGCTATAATTATAAGTTGTACCATCCATTTAATTTCTGTAGCTTTCAAAGTTTAAAAGCATAGAGTTAAGTAGATGAAATTCAATTATATAGCAGCTTTACTATTTGGCTTTCTGACTAGCAGCCAACTGGCTATTAAGGCTGCCAGCTTTCAGGAACCAATAATTCAATTGAAGGATGGTGAAACCCATGAAAAAATTGGTCTGCAATTAATGTATTTGATAGACAAGACCCAGAAGCTAAATTTAGACCAAATATTTAATAAAGAATTTCAGGGGCTTAATCAGGAGGTGCCTAGTTTAGGTCTGGGGGATGGAAATATCTGGATAAAGTTTAAAATTCAACTACTAGACAGTAACAATCTTCCTTATGTTTTGGAGATAGCGCACCCTACTTTCGATTCATTATATCTTTACTCAAAGACCCCAAATAATGAGGGTTGGGATTCAATGTTTTTGGGGGACAGAGTTCCTTTTTCTGAAAGGTTAACCAATCATAAAAACTTTATATTTCCTTTAACTTTAGAAGTTGGCAACACTTCCACCTTTTATCTGAAAATAAATAATAAAGGGTCCATTATTCTACCCTTAAACATTATTCCTAAATCGGATTTGTTTGCATCGGATCTTGAGGAAGAAATTCTATTCGGTATATTTTATGGGATAATGTTGGTTATGTTACTCTATAACCTATTTCTTTCTGTTGCTGCAAGAAGTCTGAGTTACACCTATTATGTAGGTATAATTGCAGGAAACCTGCTCACCATATCAGCCTTAAATGGGCATGCTTTTCAATATGTATGGTATAATAACTTCTGGTGGGCAAACCATGTGATTGTTTTTGGAATAGGAGTCTGGGTTTTATCCGCTAACCTCTTTGCAGTAAGATTTCTAGAATCAAAAAAATATTCAATTGCATATCATAGGGTTTTTCAGCTAATGCAATTTTCAGGTCTTTTAATAATAATAAGTGCCTTTACAATAGATTATAACCTTAGCTTAACCTTCTCTAATTATGTGGTAGTCTTCAATTGTTTCATATTGTTCTTTAGCGGCCTGCTTTTTTGGTATAAAAAGGTGAAAATAGCAAAAGTCTTTACTTTTGCATGGGCACTTTATCTATTAGGAATATTGCTTTATACGCTAAGAAATTTAGGATATCTACCGGTTAATTTTTTAACTAGTCATGTCATGGAGTTTGGGGCTGTAAGTGAAGTGATTCTTCTATCTATTTCCTTAGGTTATAAGTACAGATTACTTGAAATGGATAAGAAACATGCGCAAAAAAATGTGTTAGATATAATGACTCGTAGCCAGAGTTTGATTCAAAATCAAAATGAAGACCTTGAATTACGCTTTCAGGAGAGAACAGCTGAACTAAGGCAGAAACAGAAAGAAGTTCTGGAGCAAAATGAAAAGCTAAACACTAAAAATGATAAATTAATAGAAGCTCAGGATATTATCCAGCAGCAAAATCAGATGCTCAGAAAGTATAATGATGATCTTGAAAACCAGGTAATAACAAGAACGGATGATTTGCAGCAGACAAATCAGGAATTAGCACAAAATGTACAACAACTAGAGCAATATGCCTTTATGACAGCGCATAATTTGAGAGCTCCTGTTGCCAGATTACTCGGGCTGACTAATTTATTGGAATTAAACCCTGAAGCAACTAAAGAAGATTGGTTAATGATCCTTTCTAAAATAAAGGATGAAAGTTTTAGCCTTGATGCTGTTATCAAAGATATGAATGCCATCATAGAATTAAGAAAAGGTTCGGAAATTGAATACGAAAATGTAAATGTGGAAGAAAAAGTTAATCAGGTTAAAAGAATCCTTAAAAACAATATAACAGTTAGTGGCATAAATATTCTTATAGACACTAATGGCTTCACTGAATTTAAGAGCAATTCAATATATACCGAAAGTATTTTTTATAACCTTATTTCCAATGCCATTAAGTATAAATCTAATAGAGAAGATTCCTTTATACAGATCATAACTGGCAAAACAGAGAAGCACTTTATTATACATATTAAAGATAATGGAATAGGTATTGATTTGGAGCAGTATGGCGGGAAATTATTTGGCATGTATAAACGCTTTCATACACATGTGGAAGGGAAAGGTTTAGGCTTATTTTTAGTAAAAAGTCAGATGGATATTCTTAAAGGAGACATAAAAATTGAGAGTAAACCAGGAGTGGGTACTACTTTTAGTTTATTCTTCCCTGTCTGATTTATTTAATAGGAATTCAAATTTGAATAGACTAGAATTAGCTGTTATTTTAGTGCAAATACCCTTATCATTATATTCATAAATGCTTTTATCACTATAAGGGATGTCAAACATATACTTATTTTCATCCGGAAGCTTCACGATTTTTATATACTGATGGAACCTCTCTGAAAAAATCGAGTCACGTGTATTTGGAGGGATGAAATACAACTGCAACATGCTTCTTTTGATTGATTTTTCTATTGTTTGACTCTTTTGATTAATATTAGATAAATAAATATTTGAATTATTTAATCTTTCCAGCTTCGCCTCTTCAACTTTTGCTCCATCCTTTTTATGTACAAAATAAGCCATGTCCAAAGTATTGTTTGAATAAACTGATTCATAGAAATACACTAATTTGGTGCTCTTAAACAGTGTATATTCAACATCAGAAACTGCTGAATAATATGTTTTCTCTTCAGGCATCTCTTTTTTGGTTACTAACATGCTGCCTACCTTTTTGTCAGAGACAAAAATCTCATACTCTAATTCCTGAGAAATGGCTTCGAAAGTAAGAGACAAAATGAAAAATGAGGAGATGAATAATCTTAACATAAAAATGGCGGATGGTAAATAGTACTTAAAACTGATTTCTCATCATTTTATTTTATAAAGGTTGAGAACATATTATTAATTGGTTATCCCGCCCAGCCTTCTCTGTCAAGGCTTCTGTATTGTATAGCCTCAGCTAAATGTTCTATTTTAATTTCTTCGCTATCGGCTAGGTCAGCAATAGTACGTGATACTTTTAATATTCTGTCATAAGCTCTGGCAGAAAGCCCCAGTTTTTCCATGGCATTTTTTAGCAAAGCCTTGCCTGCGGTACTAATTACACATAACTCCTTCACCATTTGCGATGGCATTAAGGCGTTAGAATGTATTTCAGGATGCTTCTTGAAACGTATTTCCTGTACAGCCCTGGCGGCTATTACCCTTTTCCTAATGGTATCGCTGCTTTCTGATTTTCTATCGGCAGTCATTTGTTCAAATGAAACCGGTGTCACCTCAACATGTAAATCTATCCTATCTAATAATGGCCCGCTTACTTTATTAAGGTATCGCTGTACCGTACCAGGTGGGCATACACATTCTTTATCTGGATGGTTATAATATCCGCACGGACAAGGGTTCATACTTGCCATCAACATAAAATTGGCAGGAAATTCAACTGAAACTTTCGCACGTGAAATAGTCACCCTTCTTTCTTCCAAAGGCTGTCGCATTACTTCCAATACTGATCTTTTAAATTCAGGTAACTCGTCCAGAAACAGCACTCCATTATGCGCTAAGGAGATTTCGCCTGGTTGTGGCATGCCACCTCCTCCTACTAAGGCCACATCAGAAATAGTGTGGTGCGGGCTGCGATAAGGTCTAGTAGCAATTAATGAGGCGTCAGGGCCTAATCGACCGGCTACAGAATGTATTTTAGTAGTTTCCAGTGCTTCCGGTAAAGTTAATGGAGGCAAAATAGAAGGTAGTCGTTTTGCCAACATGGTTTTACCGGCACCAGGAGGACCTATCATGATAACATTATGTCCACCTGCGGCCGCAATTTCCAAAGCACGTTTGATGTTTTCCTGGCCCTGCACATCTGCAAAATCAGCATCATAATCATTCAGGTTGGTGAAGAAAATATCTCGGGTGTCAATAGAAAGTGGCTTAATTTTAGAAGTACCCTCTAAAACTTCAATGGCTTCATTTAATGATTCCACGCCGATAACATCAAGGTTATTAACAATGGCGGCCTCTGCAGCATTTTCTTTTGGAAGAATAAAACCCTTAAAGCCTTGTTTTCTAGCTTCTATTGCTATTGGAAGCACACCTTTTATAGGACGTAATTTGCCGTCAAGCGCAAGTTCGCCCATGATCATATATTGATCTAATGTATCGCTAAAAATTTGTTTTGAACTTACCAGAATACCCAAAGCAATTGGCAAATCGTAGGCTGAGCCTTCTTTTTTGACATCTGCAGGAGCTAAATTCACCACAGTTTTTTGACGGGGCATACTAAAACCACTATATTTAATGGCGGCGTCTACCCTGTGTTCACTTTCTTTAATGGCATTATCGGGCAAGCCGACCATATGAAATTTTGTGCCCATGCTCACATTTACCTCAATGGTAATTACGCTGGCATCTACACCAAATACTGAACTCCCATATGTTTTAGCCAACATAAGATAATTGTTTTTCTATTTGCAAAATGAGTATATGAATAACTTTAATATGTATTTCCTGAATTCTGTCGGCATAGCCAAAATGCGGAACGCGTATTTCTACATCGCAATTGGATGCCAATTCCCCACCGTCCTTTCCTGTTAATGCAATAATTTTCATTCCTGTGGATCTGGCAGCTTTTGCTGCCTCCAATATGTTGGATGAATTTCCACTAGTACTAATGGCCAAGAGCACATCTTTTTCTTTACCAAGAGCCTCAACACTTCTGCTGAAAATATATTGAAATCCGTAATCATTGCCTACACAGCTAATATGGCTGGCATCTGATATTGCCATTGCCGCCAAGGCAGGTCTGTTATCTCTGAAGCGCCCACTTAATTCTTCGGCAAAATGCATGGCGTCACAATGAGAGCCTCCGTTGCCGCAACTCATTATTTTACCGCCACTTTGAAGTGAAGCTGCTAAAATTTTCGCGGCTTTCTGAATAGCCAATAAATTAGCTTCATCATCTAGAAATTGTGCTAATACTTTTTGAGCTTCTTCTAATTCTTCTTTTATGGAGGATATCATTCTGTTAATTACGATTTATCGTCTTCTTTATTATAGCCACCTTTACTTTTTTCTGAAGACGGTAAATTTTCTGCAGCAGGGTTTGTTTTAGGGGCTATCGTTGTTGACTCTGATTCCTTTTGATCGTAAAGTTTGGCCTTTAATTGATTAACATCTTTTGAATGGGCTTCATGTTCATTTTCCAGATTTTGCTGATTTCTCCATTCAAAGAAAAGGATTGCTATAAACAGAAGGAGACCTAAATAAGCAAAATACATCATCAAATCCATATTCTTAAACAGATTCAGAAGAAAATTGAGATCATCTCTACCTACTGAAATAATAACTATGGCTGTAATATGAAATATAAGGAGTGCGGAGTAAACAATAATTTTAAAAGTCTTCATATAAATTATTTTGGTTTTTATTTATGTCTCAATCAAATATAGAAATTATTTTCTAATCACTTTACTGATTGTATTTCAATCAATTTATTATAAACGCCGCCTTCTTCTATTAGCGATTGATGTGTTCCTGTTTCTACTATTTCACCATCTTGTATCACATAAATTCGGCTAGCCTCTTGAATGGTACTTAAACGGTGTGCTATTACAATAGATGTACGATTCTTCATCAAATTTGATAAAGCTTCCTGCACTAATTTTTCAGACTCTGAATCTAAAGCCGAAGTAGCTTCATCTAATATCAAAATAGCAGGATTCTTTAAAATCGCTCTGGCTATACTAATTCTTTGCCTTTGCCCTCCGGAAAGCTTAGTTCCTCTATCCCCAATGATAGAATCGTACCCATCAGTCATTTGAGTGATAAAATCATGAGCATTCGCCACTTTAGCTGCCTTTTTTACTTCTTCAATTGTACATTCCGGTTTTCCAAAAGCAATATTGTTAAAGATGGTGTCATTAAATAAAATTGATTCCTGACTAACAATGCCCATTTCATTTCTTAAGGTTTCTACCTTATAGTGTGAAAGAGGTTTATTGTCAATTAATATATCCCCTGTTTGTACGTCATAAAATCGTGGAATCAAGTCTGCCAGAGTAGATTTCCCCCCGCCGGACGGACCTACCAAAGCAATCATTTCTCCTTTTTTAACATTTAAATTGATATTCTTCAATACAGGATCCTTTCCGTATGCAAAACTCACATTTCGAAATTCTATAGAATCGGTAAATTTATCCAATGGAACAGCATTTTCACTGTTTTTTATAGTCGGCTCTGTATCAATTATGGTAAAAATACGGTCGGCTGAGGCTAAGCCTTTCTGAATGTTACTAAAAGCAGTAGACAAAGATTTGGCTGGAGGTAAAATCTGAGTAAAGAGAACTATAAAAGTAATAAAGCTACTGGCATCCAGATCAGACTCTCCTTTTAAAACCATTGAGCCACCTACCAATAATATGGCAGCTACAACGGCAACACCTAAAAATTCAGCCACAGGACCTGCCAAGGCAAGTTTCTTGCGCATACTAATATTATAACGTGCATAATTACTTACTTGCTTTCCAAATCTTTTTTTGAAAAAATCAATAGCGTTAAAAGCTTTAATAATCCTTATTCCCCCTAATGTTTCTTCCAGAATGTCAGATAAATTTCCTACAGCTTGCTGGCTCTGCTGTGCTTTCTTTTTTAGTTTGAGGGCTATATATGATATAATACCGCCTGATAAAGGTAAAATTATCAAAGTAATTAAAGTGAGCTTTACTGAAATAAGTAATAAGCCTGTAAAATAGAAGGCAATCATAATTGGCTCTTTAATTATTGCTTTTAAGCTCGCAACTATTGAGCCTTCAACTTCCTGAACATCGCTCATCACTTTGGACATGATATTCCCCTTCTTCTCTTCTGTATAATAGCCGATATGCATATTCATCAATCTGTCGAATAAGGCATTTCTCAAATTGGAGATTACATTAGCCTTCACAAGTGCTGAAATAACTTCTACAAGGTACCTGAACAGATTAGCTAGAAATATAAAGACAATTAACAATAGGCAAACATACTGCAATGCTAGAAACCTATCTTCCTGTACTAATTGCAGGAAATAATAATCAAAAACATCCTTTAAATAAGTTAGTTTTAATTGAAATTCAGGTAAGCTTTCCGGAGCAACAGTATTTGATTCTGTTTTGAAAAGAATTTGCAGCATTGGAGCTAAAATAGCTAAACTGATTACGCTGAAAAAAGCTTGTAAAATTACGTAAACCAAATATTGTGGCGCTAAAAGGCCCAATGGCCGGGCAAAAGAGAGTACTCTAAAATAGGTTTTCATTTAATAAACTGAATTTGGGCGCAAGTTAAGAGTATATTTACCCTTTTGCTTAATAAATTTTAGATTTTAAATGCCTTTTTACAGCGGAAGAATAATTTTTATTATTTACAGTGATGTAACAAAAGGTCTGGCTATTTTAAAAAATATTCTCTCTCCTTGGTATATTCCATCTTATAGAAGCAGTATAAAAATTGTTTTCAGAGGTGTTACTACCAAATTCACTTTCCTGATTTCTTATGGTGTAGCCCAACTCTCCAAATAAATTATGTTTCATCATTACAGTTAGTAACAGCTGGTAATAAGAAAGGTTATTAGATTCACCCTGACCAATTACATGACCAAAATCACCCTGTCCGGGATACCGAGAGCGGGAATTATTGGCTTTGAAAATATTTCCACCGTAATTTACCCCAGTAGTATCGGTGCCAAAATCAGCCCATATGGCTTTAGCCTGGAAAGTAATTTTAGGAGTAATTTGATAACGCATAATGGCGATAAACTCTTTAAAATTTGCGCCGAGCGGATGTGCCAGCGACTGTTTGTAATTAGCGTAATTGGTGAAATTACTGTCATGAGCATAAATAAAAGGGCGTGCTATATTATACTCGCCCTGCAAATCCAGATTGGGGATTTCAAAGGCATTAAAGTATTTTAAGCCACCCTGAATGGAATATTTATTGGCCCACCATCCACCCCGACGGATATTGTCAATCAGGAATTCATCCAGCACGAATTGTCCGTATAAAGAAAAACGTTTAAGAAATAAAGCGCGAAAATCCATTCCCAACAACGCATTGCCAGAACTGCCGTCCTGTTGCTCTAATGAACGATAAAAAATAATCGGATTTAAATAATTAATATCAACAGGATTTTGCGCGCGAGATGAATCACCCGACATAATAGCCTCAAAAATTCCTACATTAATATTTTTGGTAATGTTGTAGCTTAAATGATGCAAAGACATGAATTTTCTAGGGTATCTATTCTGACTGCCGGTAGGGGTGTTGCCAGAAAACTTAATATCTGCAGTTTGTAAACCGAAAATATTGGTGTAATTCAGTTTCCATATTTTAGTTTCAGATTTTAAGAATAAATAAGCTGGCGAAAAATCACTTAATATTAAAGAGCGATAGCCATTGCCAACAAAAAATCGGTCGTGACCAAATTGCAGGTTGATGTTTTTGGTTGCCTGAAAGGAAATATAACCTCTGGC
The DNA here is from genome assembly GCA_041642185.1 of Marivirga sp. Classification (GTDB taxonomy): domain Bacteria; phylum Bacteroidota; class Bacteroidia; order Cytophagales; family Cyclobacteriaceae; genus Marivirga. The sequence continues at coordinate 4,443 of JBEPWY010000020.1, read as the reverse complement.
GGTAAAAAAATCTTTACCCACATTGTCGTCACCATAGTTTTTCCAGAAGCCTTCATTAGGAACAGCATTATATTTGCCTATAAATTTATTCACATGATGAGGAAAACGCAGCTGGTTTTCTCCCACAAACGTATAAAACCCTACTTTTTTATTAATTAATCCTCTTACTTCTACTCCTCTTGTATTAATGAACAGGGTGTTTTCGCTGATGGATTCTTTTCCGTATGAAAAGTTTATCACGGGGTTAATATGCAGGTCAAATTCCTCCGTGTGCACATTAAAAAAATCTGCTTTGGTTTTATAAATATGTTTTAAAAATGGTTTATCGGTTTTATAATTTGCGCTATCCACCCACTCCCAATTATCATTTTTAAGATAATTATAGTTAAATAAGTCTCGTCGGTTAAAATTATACGTTTCAAGGCTATCAAGAAACTGGCCGATTTCCTTTCGATTAAAAGGCTTCATGCTGGAATGGAAACTTTCGGAAAATGAACCGCTTCTCACTTCCAGCCGTTCTATTAAATGGTAATAATCTTTATTAAGGGGCGCGTTTACTGCCTGACCGATTAATAAGGAGGCATTAAAAAGTATAGAAATAGCGAAGATATATTTCATAGTTGATTGAATCTTATGGCAAGATAAAAACAATAATAAGTATGTAAACCAAAAAACCTCAGCTAATTATTAATTCTTCGGTCAAATAGCTTAATTTTGTGATAAGTTTTTTCCGTTTTACTAATTAAAGCACTGTAAGACTGATTCTTATTTTCTTTTCTATTTGGAAAGATAGGTTTCATCTGTTATTTTTGCAATCCCTTTCAAATATTGAGGGAGAATTGGTTGGAAATCAAGGACTTTAATTTAATTATATTATGAAAAACGAAATTCATCCTGAGTATAGAGACATCGTGTTCTGGGATACTCAAGCGGATACAAAATTCTTAACGAAGTCTACAATGACTTCAGAAGAAACAGTTACAATGGAAGATGGCAAAGAATACCCTGTTGTTAAAATAGAGGTTAGTTCTGCGTCACACCCTTTTTATACAGGAAAGAAAATATTTTTGGATACTGCCGGTCGAGTGGAAAAATTCAACCAGAAGTACAAAAAGAAATAATCTTTTTAATTATAAAATTCAAATCAAAAGTCTCTCCGATAACCATATCTGGGAGACTTTTTTTATTAAAGGCTAAATTTTTAGAATTTCTTGTCTGTTAGACAGGTTAATCTGATGAAGATCTTATTTTTGTACTTATGAACTACCTGCTAATTGAACAAGCGGATAAGCGCGAAAAGCTTAAACCATTTACTTTTACTCGCCCTATTGCCGAGATTCGTATTGGTATATTAACTATTAGGGAAAAGTGGGAGAAATATTTGAATACAGAAATGTCCCATATTGCAGTGCCTTCCTTACAGAAGAAATTTCCTCAAAAAGTTGCTGCACAAAACGTACTTATCAATAGTTCGGTTTGCCCAACGCCTGAATTAATTAAAGCTATTCAATTGGGAGCCTCACTGAAGAAAGGAGATGTATTAATTTGTGCCCATGCTTCAGATGAGGAACTGGCTTTTTTCAATGCCAATGAAAAACTGGAACATGCCGCTGAATTTGGTGGGGATTTAACGATTATTTCAGAAAAGTGGCATATTTTTCAGGATAACGGAAAAGAGATCAGAGCTGATTTTGATTTATTAACTAAAGGCAGGAACTCTATTCATATTGAAGATCCTCATACCATTGCCTATAATAAGGAAGATATTTTTGTGGAGAAAGGGGCAGTTATAAAAGCTGCGATTCTTAACGCAGAGAGCGGGCCCATTTATATTGGTAAAGATGCCTACGTTCATGAAGGAGCAATTATAAAGGGGCCTTTTTCACTTGGTGAGGGTGCTCATGTAAATATGGGTGCTAAAATAAAAGGAGACAGTACTGTAGGGCCTTTCTGCAAGGTGGGAGGAGAAATCAGTAATAGTGTGTTTTTTGGCTAT
>JBEPWY010000020.1:0-2437 GCA_041642185.1 Marivirga sp. | reverse complement strand
AATAAAGGCCATGACGGTTTTGTAGGAAATTCTGTAATTGGAGAATGGTGTAACCTGGGAGCTGATACCAATACTTCCAATTTAAAAAATAATTATGCTCCTGTAAAGTTATGGGATTATGGTCAGCAAAAATTTGGCGATACCGGTCAGCAGTTCTGCGGACTGATGATGGGAGACCATTCTAAATCGGGAATTAATACTATGTTCAACACAGGTACTGTTGTTGGCGTATGTGCTAATGTATTTGGTAGTGGTTTTCCGCGCAATTTTATTCCCTCTTTCGCATGGGGAGGCGCATCAGGTTTTGCTACTTTCCGTCTTGAACAGGCAATGAAAGTTGCAGCTATAGTAATGAAAAGAAGAGGTTTGGAATTTGGAGAGTCTGAACAGCAGATAATAAGTGACCACTTTGAAGAAAGTGTTTCAGAAAGATATTGGGACAACAAATAATATAAACGGAAGAAAAATGAAAGTAGCATTAGGTGGAGATCATGCAGGTTTTGTATATAAGCAGCAGCTTGTACAGTTTTTAAAGTCGGAAGGTTATGATGTGAAAGATTATGGCCCATCATCCGATGATTCAGTGGATTACCCTGATTATGTGCATCCTTTGGCCACAGGAGTAAGCAATAAGGAACATGAATTGGGTATTTTAATCTGTGGAAGCGCCAACGGAGTGGCTATGGCAGCTAATAAGCATAAAGATATTCGTGCGGCCATCGCATGGCAGGAAGAATTAGCTAAGCTTTCGCGCCAGCATAATAATGCTAATATACTTTGCTTACCTGCACGCTTTATAAGCTATGAAGAAGCACAAAAAATTACTCTTGCATTTTTAAAAGAAGCATTTGAAGGTGGGAGACACGAAAGAAGAGTAAATAAAATACCTTGTTGAAAAAAAACCTCAAAAGAGATTTATTCAACATTTACTCCTTTTAAACTTTCTTTAATAATAAATTAGTACCGGATAATAGCTAATTGAATTATCCGGTACTATTTAAGTATTTCAAAGCAGTCAGACAATAAGCTAAAGGGTGGCTGTTTTGTCAGCTATTCCAACTTTTTCAGTACATACACTTTCGAATTAATCTTGCTATACCTCTGCTCTATTAATGGAATATTCTTTAAAATATCCTCTGCCAGGCCATTAAGATCAATAATAGTTTCCGGCTTATTTCTCATCAGGTCATCATAAATTTTGGCCAATTGCCGAGGGTCATCCGAATTCTCCCATGTATTCTTACTTAATTCCCAACTGTAGAATTTAGTGGCTACCTCGCCGGCAGAATGATATATTTGCCTGGCATTTCCTACAACCAGAACTTTTTTATTTTTAACCCAGGGCTCATAAATACTTTCTTTTACCCATAACGCATTAAAATTACCCCATTTATGTAGGTGAAAATTTTGATAAAAGAGAATGTAGTTGATAAAAATTAAACTAAAAGCAAATAGGATAGTGAACATGTCTGCAACTGGCCTGCTTCTGAATTGCAGAATAAAGTGAGCAATGAAAAAAGCAATAAAAGGAACAAATACAATTAGTTGGTAAGGGGCTTTGATGTCTGATAATAACCATACTATCCAAGCTGCGGCAAACATCATAAACATCACTTGCTGTACCCTTACCTGATAATTGGTAAATCGTGTTACACTAAATGTTTTGTATACTGCCAATACAAAAATAATCGCAGGAATACTTAAGAATAGTAGTAAGGAGGTTAATCCTACCATGTTTTCCTGATCATAAATAAAGCCTGAAATAACCCATTGATATAGCATATTCCCTAATGCGTCATGCCAGAAATAATATAAAGCTACAGCGGCCATAGGTAATAGGAAACCATATAAAAGCATAATATAGCGGCGGAAAATTAAGCCTGTAAGCAACACAAATGAAATAATTGTTGCAATCAAAAATATTACTGAGGGTAAATAAAACAATACTGCCAGCCCCATGAAAAAGCCGGTTTTAAGTATGGTGAAATCATTTAATTTGTTCTCAATACGTAAATAAATATTATCCAGCACAAGCAAAATAAAAGTCATGCTAACTAAAACAGGTGAGAGGGTAAAAAAGTCAAAAAACACTTGCATTAATAAGGCGTATACAAAAGCAGGAACATAAGAGTTTTCATTAAAAGCTTTATTCTTATGTACTATATTGTTGAACAACACAAACTGGTACCCTATTAATAAAGTAGCTATAACCTGATAGGCTAAAATTGAGCGACCGAAAATAACATCAATGGCGGTATACATCCATGCAGCCAATGGTGCAATGGAAGCTAAAAAATCTTTATATAAAATATTTCCCTGATTGAGCGTTTCTCCTGTTAACATCCAGTTGAGTTCGTAAACGAGGGGCTCAGCAGAAATAAAATAGGGTAAACGAATAAGGACTACTGCCAGAAATAAAACCAGCAGGCGGTAAGGG
>JBEPWY010000019.1:0-18978 GCA_041642185.1 Marivirga sp. | reverse complement strand
TTATCTTTTTAGTTTTAAAAGAGGATTTGAAATCAGCCATTTTCTCCGTGGCTTCAATATCATAAAAAGGAGCCTGATATTCATTGTTCTTGAATATATCAACTGTCATGGCTTCATAAGCCCATCGCGAAACCATTAAATCCGCTACAATAGGAACTTTACCCTTAGTGCTAACAAAATCGTTCAGCTTATCAAAGCTAAATAAAAGTCCGCTTAAAATCATTTGAGGTATTAGCAGTAAAGGAATCAATATGTAGACTGTTACTGCGGATTTAAAGGCAGAACTTACATTTAATCCCAAGACATTGGCAAAGCAGGAGGTGGAAAATAATACCGCCCATAAACTAAATGTCATACCATTTATTTCTAAAACCAATACTCCTATAATTACATAGGTTAAAGTTTGTATGGCCGATAAAGTAAATAATATCAATAATTTGGAGATCAGGTAGCTATTCCAGCTCAGGTTAAGAAAGGATTCCCTTTTAAGGATTTTTCTATCTCTTATAATTTCTTCAGCACTAACAGTTAGCCCCATAAAAAGGGCAACCACTATACTCATGAGTAAAAATGCAGGTAAATTTTCATTAAATCTGTATAAATATTCATTACCGCCAGGTGCACTTCTATACTTAATTATAAAAGCTAGAAGCAATGCAAGAAATGGTGCTTCGAGTAAATTTATTAACAGATATTGCTTATTGCTTATTTTAGAAAGTGTATCTCTTACTGTAAATATAACAGTCTGCTTAATTTTTTTAGGAATTCTTAATGTAGAATGAGGCGCTACTTTTTCATCTTCTACTCTGGATAACTGAAAATCATCTTGATAGAATTCTCTCCATTGAGTAGGGTTTACTTTCCTTTTGGTGGTCAGCTGGCCATATTCATCAACTACCTTGGCTTCTACTATATTAAATATCTGCTCAGGGTTTACATTGGCACAAGTAGGACAAACGCCTCTTTCAGCATCTACCTGATTGGTAGTTTTCTTAAAATAAGTTACCGCTTGTACAGGATGACCGTAGAAAATCTGATATCCACCTGTATCCATAATCACCATCTTATCGAACATTTTATAGATGTCAGAAGATGGTTGGTGAATTACTACAAATATCAATTTACCTTTAAGCGTAAGCTCCTTTAGCAAATCAATCACATTTTCAGAATCGCGAGACGACAAACCTGAGGTAGGCTCATCCACAAACATTACAGCTGGCTCTCTTATCAATTCAAGGGCAATATTTAATCTTTTCCGCTGACCGCCAGAAATGGTTTTATCCAAAACACTTCCTACTTTTAAATCCTTTCGTTGATCTAAGCCAAGGCTCTCAAGGGTTTCCATAACCCTTCTATGTACCTCATCTTCATTCATATCAGCAAAACAAAGTTTAGCATTATAATAAAGATTCTGGTAAACAGTTAATTCTTCTATGAGTAAGTCATCCTGAGCTACATAACCAATAATGCCTTGTAACTCTTCATGATCGGCATTAAGATCGTACCCGTTAATGAGTATCTGTCCTTCGGATGGTTTTTCTATACCAGCCAAAACATTTAATAAAGTGGTTTTACCAGCGCCTGAAGCACCCATTATACCTATTAGCTGACCTGGGCCTTCGTAAATATTTACATTTCGTAAACCAGTTTCACCATTAGGGAATTTAAAGTAAATATTCTCAGCATTGTAAGATAATTTTACGACCTCCTCTTCAGATAAAAATTGCCTGATCAGGTCAGAATAATAAAGAGCAGCCCCTTTGGGTGTTTTAATAGTACTTCCATGTGAAAACAAGTACACATGAAATGGCTTCATAAGGAAACCGTTTAAATTAATTTCTTCGTTTCCAGTGTATTTCACAAAATACATGTCCACACTAGGTACAGCCATAAACAGGATTTCTCCTTTTATATCTGCATGCACATGCAATGTTTGCTCTATTGAAGTTTCATCACTTACAGCTAAAATTTCTTCAAATTCTTTAAGTTCTGACGATTTCTGCTTGATAACAAAACTCTCAATGAGTTTAAATTCATTTTTAATAATATTGAAGACAGTAGAAACTGTGTCAATAATTTCCATCCGTTGAGGAGTGAAGTTATTATCCGCAGAAACAAGCTCCAGTAGCTTTATTAAAACAACTACTTTCTGCTTTTGAGTAAGCGTTTTATTTATTTTTTTACAAATGGCAAGCGTACGTACTGAATCCCTTACAGAAGTTAATTTCCTCTTTTTCTTCTTGCTTTCGTCTTCATCCTCCTCCTTAACTTCTTCTCCATAGCCGGCAAACTGATCATAGAGTTCCAGGTATTCTTTTATAGAATCCTGGTCAAGTTCTTGTTGAAAGAAACTGATAACAAAATTTCTTTCCTTTTCAGTAACACCACCATCCTGTTTAGTAATGATGGCAAAAAGTTGGGTTAAAGCTTTGAGTATTTCTTCACTCATAAAAAAAAACTATTAGTTAAATTTCTATAAAATGGCCTTCTAATTAAATAAGGTTATTCCAATATTCACGCTATCCTATGTAATTTTTAAATATAACAGGGCAAAAACCCTGTTATATTTAAAATAGCTTCATTATTAATAAGTATTAAATTCGAAAGGTAATTCTACCAGTTCCGAAAACTCTTCACCTGCTTCTTCCATATCTTCATCATCTTCATGAAAATACCAGTTGATGGTTACATTTTCAATTTCCTCCAATGCAGATAAAACATCTAATATTAATTTAGAAGAAGCTGTATTAAAGTACTCTAATTTGAAAACAAAAGAAGTCTCCGGATTTGGATCTTCTCCATATGCAGTTATCCAGTCAAGGATTGGTTGATAAAATTCTGCTGAATCTTCAGGTAATGATCTTCCGGAAATTTCAAAAATACCATTCCCTTTGTCTAGTAGTATTTTTGGCGTGTCTTCTGTGCCTTCTAAGTTTATGATTTCCATATTCTTTAATAAAATTTAAATGTTAAGATAGTTTAACTCAAACTCGGAGTATAGTAGTTGTAATGGAAAAGAAATGAAATCCTTCTCCCATTTCTTCAAAATCGTATTCTAGTTTTTGTCCTGATTTTCTTGCCATATCAACAAAGCCCAAACCTGCACCTCCTTTATTAGAGAGATGATTGGTTTTTATAATGTCTTTATACATTTTTTTCAATCCTTCTTTGTCAAGATTATTGATCTCGTCTAATCTTTCCTTAAGAGAAGTTGCAGCATCTTTATCCACAGGGTTGCCACTAGTTACCACATAGCGGTCATCCTCCTTACCAATGATAAAAATAGCCGCATTTCGTTTTGCCGAAAGAGGATTAAAATCATCTGAATGTTTTACAATATTTTGTAAACATTCTACCATTACATTAAAAACCTTTCTTTTGATGCTCGACTCCTCACCCATTGAATCCATATTCCGCTCAGCCATGGCCAAAACGGATTTAGTAATCTCTTGTGTGAATTCTCCTTCATAAACCAAAATTAGGTTTCGGGACAACATGGTCTTATGCAGATCATATATATACTTCATGCTTTCTAGGTTAATATGCTTTTCATTAAAACCGGATAATCTCCAAATTCAGCTTCAAATTAAATAATTTTATTTATAATTTAACTTTTCTTGTTAAAATCTAATCCCAATTAACAGCACATCGTCTGTTTGTTTGTAGTCAGATTTCCAATTTTCCCATGCCTCGTCAAACAACTGATGCAGTTCATCCATAGATTTATCTGGATTGTCGACAATTAGCTCTCTCAATCTTTTCGGACCAAATTTCCTGTTTTCCGGGCCACCAAATTGATCTGGGTATCCATCTGAACAGAAAAATACCGAATCACCACTTTTGTATTTAATCTTGTGATTGTCAAAGTTTGTCTGGTTTCGGTAAATACCTCCACCAATTGGGAATTTATTTCCTTTTATCTCATCAAGCTCACCAGTTGCATTTAAATAATATAGAGGTCTATGCGCTCCTGAATACTCAATTGTACCTGCCTTCTTGTCAATTTTACAGAATGATATATCCATACCATCTTTAGTGGTTGAATCGTCTCTATCCTGCCTTAAAGTAGCCGTAACGCCGGCGTCTAGTTTATCCAGTATAATGCCTGGGTCGCTAACTTTCTGCGAACGTACTATATCATTTAGTAAGAAATAACCGATTAACGATATTAGGGCTCCTGGTACGCCATGCCCTGTACAATCTACTGCAGCAATATAAATTACATCATCAACTTCTATATACCACGGGAAATCTCCACTCACCACATCTTTAGCCTTATAAAGAATGAAGGATTCTGGCAGCTTTTGCTGGATCACCTCATTATTAGGCAATATAGATCCCTGAATTCTCTTGGCGTAATTAATACTTTCAGTAATCTTTTTGTTTTTACTGGCTATTTCAAGTTCAATGGCTTTCCTATCGGTAATATCATGAGAAACCATAAGCACTGATTCCAGCACCATTTCTTCATCATACTCCGGAATAGCATTGACCTGCATCACCCTATCTCCCATGGAAGAAGGGAAATTCATTTCTTCAGTAATTTTGGAGTTATTTTCTTTTACATAGGATAATAACTTATTCCATTCTTCTATGATTTTTGGTTCTATTCCCGAGTTGTTCAATTCAACCTGAATAACCTCATCCGGACGTTTGCCGGTATAGCTTTCAATCATAGGGTTTACATAGAAGAATTTACCTTCACTGTCAATCCTTGTAATCAAATCAGGAGAGTTTTCTGAAAGGGCTTGCATTTTACTTCTCATCCTCTCTTCCTGCTCAGCTCTTCTTCTTTCGGTTATATCCCTTGTGTTAAAGATGATTCCTTGTATGGCAGGATCTTCCAACTGATTGGAACCTGTCATTTCCACCCACACATATTCTCCATCACTATTCACATATTGATGTTGAGTGGTAATTGATTCATTAGGATTTTCGGTAAGCTCAACAAACAACCTGCGTATTTCATCGCGTGAGTCCGGATGCACCTTATCTATATCATTGTTGCCGATAAGATCTTCTTGCTTATAACCTAAGATCTTTTCTACTGATGGAGAAATATAACGAACTATACCATCTTTTTCATAAATAGTGATTACCTCCGAAGCATTTTCAAGAAGCAACTGCATACGCTTCTGAGTTCTGTTCACTTCTTCAATCTGATCTTCGAGACGTTGGTTGGTGCGCTTCAGCTCTTCCTGTGTAGCCTCCATTTCCTCGGCGTTTTGCCTTAGTACTTCTTGCTGCTCCTGCAGTTCCTGGCTCATGGTTTGAGATTCCGCCAATAGCTTTCTTGTACGCTCGTTAATTTTAATGTTAAATACCGTTCGGGCGATAATCAAACTTATCTCCTCCACAAACTTTACCTGACTCGGATTAAATTTATTGAAGCCTGCAAACTCTAAAACACCATATACTTTTTCATTGGTAATTAATGGAACTATTAAAATAGAGCTTGGTCTCTGATCTCCAATTAAACCGGAGGTAATACTTACATAATCAGCAGGTATTTCAGTTCTTAAAAGTGTATCCTGCTCTATGGCCGACTGCCCAACTAATCCTTCTGCAAACTTAAACCTCTTTTGCAAATATTTTTTCTTATTGTAGGCATAGCTGGATTTCATTTCGATGAAGAAATTATCCTGATCATCATCGTTTAAAACATAAAATGCACCTTGTATGGCATCAATTTTTTCTGTTACATAGCTTAGAATTTCATCTCCTAGCTGTTCCAAATCATCATTCACCCTTAAAATCTCTCCTATTTCAGCCACCCCTGTTACAATCCAGTTGCGCTCTTTGTCTCGTTTTTCAGCTTCCTGGATGGAGTTCCTCATATTAATTAGAGAATTCCCTAAAGTATCTTCTTCGGAAATGGGTTTAAAATTGGCCTGAAAATCCCCTTCCCCAATTTGTTTTGCGAAATTAGCTGTGCCTTTTAAGGAGCTTACAAAACTGTCGAGAATAACAGCCATTTCGCCCACTTCATCTTCTGATTTCTTTGGGACATTATCAGGTAAAACACCTTTCCCCAATAGCTTTAGAGTTTCTTTCAGTGATAATATGGGACTGATTAATACTTTTGAAAATATTAATGAAATAATAAATGTGAAGAACAATATAATCAAACCTGTATAGATGAATTTCTTCAACAAATCATTAAACTGCTGTTCAACTTCGCTTTTTCTTACAGTGCTAACCAAACCCCAACCAGTGGCAGGAATAGTTGTCCATGCTGCCAAAATGGGGGCACCTGTATAATCTATATCTTTTGCGTAGCCTGTTTTTCCTTTGGCCGCATTTTGCACAGAATTACTGAACTCATCCCCCATACTAACTGATGGTGGAGCTAAACTGTCAGGAACAAACCTTAAACTATTTACAAAAACAGCTTTTTGCTCATCCTGGTAGGTTAGTATACTTTCATATGTTTGATAGTCTTTATTTTTATCACTTACTATCTCCAGAACAGGATTTAAATCTTTAACAATAATTAAAGCGCCTGTGGCAGAATTATAATCATCAATAAGAGGCTTTCCATAGAGTACCAGCTTTTCATCTTCAACAGAAAAAACTTCACTAAAAGTATTATTTTCCATTGCTATAGAAAAAAAGTCCGGATGTAATTCTTCAAAATTATTATCAATAGCATAATTGCTTATTGAACCTGAATTAAAAATGATATCCCCAGATCGATTAGTAATGATCACAGAATTAATAGGGTAGTTATCAGTAAACTTCCTGATCTGACTCTGCATTTCGAAGGCTACAACTGCTTTTATACTATCCTGATTTACTGATGTATCCTCTTCCTGCAATTTTCTTGCCCCCATTTGAATAATTGAGAGGTCAGAAATATGGTTGGCATTAGCTTCCACGCTTTCGAAATACCTGTTGATTTTATCTGCTTTAAGGTCAGATGACATCATTAGCTTTTCGAAATTGAGCTTCTCAACTGATTGTCTGTTCATACTATAAGTAATGAAACTGACAATAATAATACTCAGCAATACTACGAAGAGTAAAACAGCTGTTATTTTAGTTCCTATTTTAATATTTTTGAACATGTGCGTTTTTTTCTACCCTTATGATTTACTTTTATCTAAATCCTTATTTTTTTCAATATTCATGAGACTTCCTGCCAGCAAATGCACCGCACTTTCCACTAGCTTTTCATCATGAGTTGTAAATTTCTTAAATGAAGCTATTTCTGCCACACCTAATAATTGATTGTCTTTTTTAATGGGACAAATAATCAAATGAGCGGGCTTTGCCTCTCCTAATCCAGAGAGTATACTGATATAACCTTTCGGCACGTCTGAGATATTTACAAGTTTTTGTTCCTTCGCAACTTGCCCTGCCAGCCCTTCTCCAAATTCGTAAGATACAGTTTGGCTTTCAGGCAATACAAATGCATAGGAAGCATGTAATGAAATGATATTTCTATTTTCTTCTTTTCCTGCTTTATAAATAGCTCCCTGGCTAGCTTCTAGTTTTTTGGCCAACATTGAAAGCAATAAATCCGCTTTTTTATGAGCATCCTCTTCCTTTTCGACAGCTGTGGTAATTTCTTCCAGCTCAACATCTATTGCCGTTGCTTTATCATCTGTTTGTTTTCCTTCAGACTGATTTTTTTCCTTGTCTTTAAACTTTTCAATGTACACTACATTACTGTCATCATTACTTGTTCTAGAAAAGATAAACAATAACAATGCAGCAAAACCTATTGCTAATGACAGGCCACAGAAAATGTACAGTTCGGTCAGTACAGGTTGTAATTGTGGAATATCCATCAAGCTAATAAGGCTTGTTTCATTAGCAATTCTTTCAGGAAAAATGTAGAGGTAATATGCTAAACCTATAATACTCAAAGTGAATATTAAGGATAAAATAAGCGCCAAATTTTTGTAAACTGCTTTCATATATTATTAAAATTACAATCAAATGTCACAATTAATCCCCTCAAAGGATTTAAGAGCGTAATATATTGCCCCGTATTAAAAATAATTTCAAGTTTTAGCCAACTTTTTTCTTCTATTGACCGTTTTTAAAATTAAATACCAAACCTACATCCGTAAGCACACTAAAAAAAATTGTATTGCAATTAATTCAAGTGTAGCGGGAGCATCTTTTTCTTTCCTGCAATTTTATTTACTTTAAATAAAACACATAATCCCCGCCAAATATATAATATTTTAACTTCTTAGAATTTATCTAAAAATCATTTAGAATATAATTTATCTAGTTCTATTAAAAACTGTATAATCTCTTTAATCTTTAAAGTATAATCTATTTCAGTTAGGTTTTTTGCTGCATTAGGCATAGTATCTATCATACATTCCCCTGGATCTTGAATAATCGTAATTCCACCTCTATCTTTAATCCTTTTCATTCCTAAGGCGCCATCCCTATTAGCGCCTGAAAGTAAAATCCCTATCAATTTATCTTTATAAGTATAAGCGGCCGTATCTAAGGTAATATCAATGGAAGGTCTTGAATTATTATACATTTCCTCGGTTGAAAGAGAAAAAGTATTACCCAACTCAATACATAAATGATAATTAGCAGGTGCCAAATACACCTTTCCTTTCTTTATACCTTCCTTATCATAAGGTTCGGTAACCGGTTTTATACTTTTTATTGAAAGTGCCTCTACAAATCCGTTTCTTACATGTTTTAATCTGTGCAGGCATAAGATAATTGGTAAGCTGAAATCAGCAGGCAGGGCAGATAATATCTGAGTAATGCCCTGGAAACTTCCGGCAGAACCACCTATTACTATAGCTTTATACTTATTATCGAGGTTAAATCGACTCATTTAGTATCTTTTTGCTGATTTAGTCTTTAATTTTTTTATAAATTTTTTCCTCATTGTTAACTACAATGAATTTATTGGCTATTTCACACCAAATCAGCGATTCCTTAGAACCTATAACCAAATAGCCATATTTGAACAAGCTTTCATGGTGTTTCTTTAACACCTCGTTCTGTAGATTTTGATTGAAATAAATCATCACATTTCTACATAAAATCAAATCAAACTTATTGAAAACCACTCCTTGAACCAAATCATGTTCACGGAATGACACATTATCAATTAAAGATTTGTCCATAACCGCTTTCCCGTTCTGCTCTGTAAAGTAACTTTTAAAGTTTCCTTTTCCTTCAAAACGGATATAGTTCTTTTCATTTAATTCCATATTTTTCATGGAATAATGACCCATTTTTGCTTTATCCAATATTACTTTGTCAATATCAGTGGCTATTATTTTTGCCTTATGCAATATACCCATCTCTTTTAAAAGAATAGCCATAGAAAAGACCTCTTCACCTGAAGAGCATCCGGCATGCCATATACTGATGGTGTTATGATTGAGTAAAATATTAGGAATTACATTATCTCTCAGTTCCCTCCAGAAAGAGGGGTCTCTGAACATTTCAGTTACATTCACTGTGATTTCAGAAATAAACTCATCAAAAAAGGATTTATCTTCCTTCAATCTCTTAATGAGCAAATCTGCAGAGCCAAATTTATAAAGCTCCATAATCCTGAGAATTCTCCTTCGGAAAGATGACATGGCATAGTTGGTAAAATCATACCTATACTGCTCCTTCACTAATTCCGTTATGCGCCTTAAGTCTGATATTTCTATATCCTGTCTGTCCATAGGGGATTTTGTATCAGTTCGTTATTAATAATATTCCTCACTATTCGATATTTTATAAATCACCAGATTTTAAATAATGATTTCATAATCATTTTAAAATCATGTTTTATTACATCACAAAATTATTTCAACCTGTTAATTACGAAAATAAATACAATTAAAAGGTTTAATGTATGATATTATAGAATATTACAGATAATAAATAATTTGAAATCCCTTTACATTTTCAAATTATTACATTTACTATTGTGTTGAAATTATCCTATTTCTATTATCCTACCTAATAATATAAGGTTATTAATTTTACTACTGCAATAATACATCTGGATTTTCAGAAAAAGCAGTCAATTTGTCATTTTTCGACCAATAAAATTAGCTGAAAGTTTTTTGTAGAATTCAGATTGATAACTTTGTGTCTTTCAAACTAAAAAACAAGATGCAAAACATATTGGTATTAGGAGCCGGTAGATCCGCTACCTCGCTTATCAACTATCTCAAAAGCAATGCGCAAAAAGAAGATTGGAAAATCCGTTTAGGAGATTTTGATGTAAACCTGGCTAATGAAAAAGCTGAAGGACATCCTTCTTTTTCAACGGTTCAATTTGACATCCTTAATAAAATTCAAACAAAAGAAGAAATAGAGAATGCTGACCTGGTAATTTCCATGCTTCCTGCATTTCTTCATTTTAAAGTAGCCGAAGTTTGTGTGGATTTAGGCAAGCACCTGGTTACAGCTTCCTATAATAACGACGACATAGAAGGGTTATCGGATATAGCTAAAAGTAAAAACACATTAATATTAATGGAATGTGGTTTAGACCCCGGTATTGATCACATGACAGCAATGGCTGTAATTGATGAAATTAAAGAAAAAGGAGGCGAATTAACTTCATTTAAATCATTTACAGGTGGGTTAGTAGCGCCGGAAAGCGATAATAATCCATGGCATTATAAATTTACATGGAATCCTAGAAATGTAATTTTAGCCGGACAGGGGGCTGCCAAATTTATAAGAAATGGGAGGTATAAATATATCCCTTATCACCGTTTATTCACCAGACTTGACCATTTACATGTAAATGGTTTAGGAGATTTCGAAGGCTACCCCAACAGAGATTCTCTTTCTTACAGAAAAATTTATGGACTGGAAAAAATACCGACCTTATTAAGAGGAACGATCCGAAAGGTAGGCTTTTCAGAAGCATGGAATGTTTTTGTGCAAATAGGGATAACAGATGACACCTATCAGATGGAAGGACTGGAAGAGATGACTAACAGAAATTTCATCAATGCCTTTTTAAAATATGAAGAGACTCAATCTATTGAAGATAAGCTTTGCGAGTATGTGGGGATTGATCGAAATTCCGAGACTTTTGAAAAGTTAAAATGGCTGGGAATTTTCGATGAAACTGAATTACCTATTAAGGAAGGGAGTCCTGCACAGGTACTTCAGGCAATATGTGAGAAAAAACTGAGCCTTGATGAGGGTGATAAAGATATGATAGTGATGCAACACCAGTTTGAGTATAAACTGGATGGCAAAACCCATCATATTGATTCCTCTATTGTAGCTTATGGAGAAAATGAGTATGAAACAGCCATGGCAAAAACAGTGGGGCTGCCTTTAGGTATTGCGGTGAAAAACGTGCTTAACGGAAATATTAAATTAAGAGGGGTGCATAGACCAACTGTAAAAGAGCTTTATGAGCCAATTTTAAAAGAACTGGTAAACCACGGTGTTTCTATAAATGAAACACATTCATAATTAAATGAAGAGCAATTTTTGTTGATAAGACTCAGAAATATCACATTTAAAAAATTGTCAGAAAAGGTTTTAAAAGCTGTACATAATTAGGATGGAAATTTGCTTTTTCATCCCTTATGTACAGCTTTTTTATTTCCGTCTCCATTTTTTCTGATCTGGTGAAAGCATGTATCGTTCTTAATGCAGGTTTTTGAGCATTATGATGAATAGAAGCTGAATGACTAACCAACAACCCTAAACTATCCATTATTTTTTCAAACTGCCCCATCTCATAAGGAGGAAGCATAATATACGCTATTCCATTTTTTCCTAAGTGCTGGTTTACCCCCTCCGCTAAATCTTGAAGTGACAGCTGATTTGTGTGGTAGGCAGTATTCTTTTCTGGATTTTTGGGAGATTGCAGGTTTTTAGTAAAAAAAGGAGGATTGGAGAAAATCAAGTCATATTTTTTATCAGATGTAAACTTTTTAAAATCCTGATGAACAATATTTAATCGGTCACCCCAAGGAGACGTATGAAAATTGCTTTGTGCTTCCAAAAATGCCTTTTCGTCTATTTCGATGGCATTAATTACAAAAGTGAAGCGCTGAGCCAACATTAATGAAAGTATTCCCGTCCCCGCCCCTATTTCCAAGGCATTTTGCACATCGTTTTCAATTGGCATCCAGGCGCCAAAAACAGTAGCGTCTGTAGTTAGTTTTGCTGCACTATCAAACTGCTTAAGAGAAAATTGTTTGAATTGAAAAATAGACATACTGATGAGATGAAGTTAAAGGAAGGACAAATATTGCTCTTTTAAATATTCTGGACAATAGTTTTTTTTAGGTGGGGAAATCATATCTATCTTTTTCAGCTCATTAATCATCAATTTCAAAGTAATTTAATCCTATGGTTTATACTTTCGCACCAGCACCAAAATGATGAGCATAATTATTACTAAAGATATGTAAAAAACCTCCAATTGGGGTTGGGCAACCTCAGGTACGCCATAATATACAAATGCACTCCAGTAATAGGGTGATTTTTTAGGGTTGGCAATCTTATCATCTTCCAAATATTGCCATTTAGACTGCTGATTGGCAACCAATGCTGATTGATTTTTATCATAATTTCGATAAAATTCCTGCATTAACCGTGCTGTAGAATAGTCATTTACTTGCCATAATGAAAATAACAGATTTTGAGCACCCGCATATTGGAAAGCCCGAGCTATACTCATGGCTCCTTCTCCTTTTTGTAGTTTCCCCACCCCCGTTTCGCAGGCACTCAATATCACTAAATAAGGATTGATGGATAGCGCATATAACTCATGCACAAGCATTACATCATCAGCGAATTCAATATTGGCAGGCACCACAAAATTACCCCCGCTGGCATGGGTGGATAAATGCAGTACCTCAAACTTATTCATCTCTTTCAGAAAATTAGCTTTTGTAGCCTCTTCCCCTGTAAAAACCTTTGCCTTTGGGTAGTCTCTCATCATATCGGCTTCATCAAGCGAATACTTTAACATTCTTTGACTGCCCTTAAATACAGGAAAAAAACCCAGCATGCTTTTCCCTTTTTTCCTGGCGTGAGTATCCATGTAAAAAGTAGCAGAGGTATTATAAAACACCTTCAAATCTTTTAATAAGAAGGGCATTTCTTTATAAATATTGGAAGTGGTTGCTTGGGTGAGAAGTGCTTCAAAAGGAACAAATCCAAGCACACCATCGGGTATGATTAGTAAATTTCCATCTTTCTTACATAAATCTAATTGGAGTTTTTTGTATAATTGAAAGGCGGTAGTTTTGAAATCTATGATGTGATCATTAATGACAGAGGGGCTGTCAAAAAAAGAGATGAAGTCTTGAATAGTTTGTTTCAGCTCCTCTGTAAGCAAGATTTGATGTAACTCCAGCTTGCTATCACTTATTATGAATTGGTAAATATGAGCCTTCCCATAAAAATACAATGACATTTCAGCCTCATCATCACCCAGTTTTTCCTGAATTTGCTTTAAAGAAAAGGAAGTGATTTGAGCTTCAGCAAATTTAATGTCAATTTTTTCCCTTACCTCTTTGAGGGCTCTATTAATTTGAACCAGTTCTGAAATAACATTTTGAATGCTTTCTTCAGAAGAATTTGTTAATTGTTTCCTCACCATTAAATTGATAGTTTCTTCTTGTTTTGATGCTAGATTTTTTTCCAAAAGCAGAAGGGAGTCTTTGGGGAATTCCTTCAATAGTGATTTCCTGGTCAAGGCCCCTTTTAACACCATCGCCTTGCTATTTTCAGCATAGTTAAATGCCATTTGAAGCATTTCTTTTTCACCATTTAAATGGTATTGATGATAAATTAAATCCAGACATTTCTCACTTCTCCTTCTATTATCAACCTGATTAATAATTTTAGCTTCTTGTGAATGAATTTGCTGCTGGAGTAAATGTGAAACATGAAAACTTAGATCATAATATTCAAGTGCCTGTCTGAAATCTGTTGCCAAATAGGCTAAACCATCAAAAATATCCAGCAAAGTATTCTCAGGATAGAGACTATGCTCCAATGATTGATTATCTTCCTCTATAGAAGGAAGTAAAATAGAGAGGCCAGTTTGTAAAACTGAGTAAGCTTTAGTGTATTGCTCATTTGCTATGTACACTTCCGATTGCTCCACATAGAGCTTGGCAATTTCACGAGCTGTAAAATCCTGTTTTGTGAGAAGCTTATTTTTGGCTTTATCCAAATAATTTAATGCCTGTTCAAAGTCCTGATCCCTAAAAGCCATTTGAGCTGCATTTTTATAATCCTGAACTGAATTATTTTTTCCTGCCTGATGAAGGCTCAGCATAACCTGGGCTTCTTTTGTTTTATTAAGTGCTATCAGATTAGAGGTAAGGTTATTTTCCAGCAGTTCCTTTTTTTCAGCACCTGGCTCAGAATTTTTAATGGCCTTTCTTAATATTTTAATGGCCAGATTATAATTACCAGTATTATGGTATACCACAGAAAGGTTGATGATACCCGCAACTTTTTGCTGTTCGTCCTTTTGTTGCTCAGCCATAAATATATATTGCTTGATAGTATTTTCTGCATTGGTGAAATCGCCCCTTATGGTGTAAAGATTTCCTAGAGGTTTTAAGCAATATTCAATGATGTTGTAACCTGCTAATTGATCCTCTTTGTAACTTTGGGAAGCATCTTCATACAAATTAATGGCTTGGGTATGATTGCCGAAATATTTATGATAAAAAGCCATGTTACATTGCAGAATAACCAGTGCAAGCTTTTCCTCTTTATCCTCTACCCTCTTTGTATAATAAAGGGCTCTTCCGCCCAGTCTTTGCAATGAGCTTTCATTTGGTTTACTTTCAATAAAGCTATCTAATTCATGATAAATAGATTCGGTAATAGTTTGGGAGAAAGCTCCTAAGCCTGCTAATAAAAAAGTAAAAAAAAAGAAAATTTTAATCCTGATCATATTTTCCAAATCATCATAAACGCTCCTTTACAGACCTTATAAAAGATAAACTATTTCGATTAAAATTTCCATATAGCATAGAATTGCCATTGGTTGCGGGGTGTTGAAAGATTATATACATAACGCACTCCTATGCTGGGTCCTATTCGGGCCAATCCCGCATTAACATCAATAAAAGCACCCGTTTGGAAATTCGTTAAGCTGGTACTTACTTCTTCCTGAGTAAAAGTATCTCTGGATTCATCTCTTCTTTCAAAATTCTCAGATCTTATGATTTCTGTGAACTCACCTGTGGTTTCAATATTCTGTCTGCTTTGCAAGTCCAATCTAAACTGCAGGCCGGTTCCCACTGCTAAAAACTTATTTAAATTATACCTGTAAGATGCCGGAACCAGATAGATTGAAGTATTGCTAAACTCACTAAATTCATCATAATCATAGGATTCCGCGTACACATCATCAATATCTCTTACCTCGCTAAATTGCCTGAACTTTGTATAGGAGTTGGTAGAAAGCAATATTTCCGCCTGCAAATAGCCTCTATACGATTTATATGGTGAAACAGTAGCTCCCACAAAAAATTCCTGATAGTCGGTAAGTGCAGAAACATTCATAAATCCTGCTTTGGCACCTACCGAAAGACCTGGCATAAACCTGGTGGTGGCATAATTTGTAATAATAGGTTCGTTTTTATCGAAATAAATAGCGGTTTTAGTCTTGGTTTTCTGCTTCTCAATTTTATCGTTTAATTGAATATCATATGCTACAAAGCCTTTGGTGGAATCGTATTCGTGTACATTTTCCTGTCTGCTTCCCGGTAAATAAATATTTTTAAAGGTGAAAATGGCTTTAGTATCAGTAAAAGTAGTATCAATACAACTATAGCTTACTACTTCGTCTTCAGGGCATATTGGGCATTCAGGATACATATCTGTGACTTCAATGCTACTTTTATTAAACATAGGAGGGATTTCTGTTTCCAGCCTGATAATATTGGCCGGGCCTTCCCCGTTGTTCTGGAATCTGATTTTATATTTGAACTTTTTGTTTTTGGCTTTTCTGAAATTGATGAAATTAGCACTAGTTGACATTTTATTTGGATCATGGGAAGTGACAATTTCCATTTCCATGTCCTTTACTTTATGGTTATCATAACTATCGTCAGGAACGTATATCCCTCTTACCGTAATAATTGCGCTGGTATCTTTCAACATTTCAGGAGTAGCACGTAGCGTAAGGAAAATGTTACGTTCTTCCTGTGGTTGTAACTGATCGAAGCGTAATATTCTCCAGTCTTTGTATTGGGCTTTAGATTCTTCCAGGCTGAGAGGCAGGTTCACTTTTTCTGTGGAATCGCCTTGCAGGGAATGGTGGATAAATAAATCTTCTTGAGCAGAAGCCAAAAATGTTTCATAAGGATTTCTATCCTGAACTGTTGCCACCACTTCATCAGAAATAATGTTTTCCCCATGGTGTAGACGCATATCACTTAATTCAAAATTACTGGATTTATACTTTTGCTCATTAAAAAACAGGTAGACTTTTCCCTTAGCTGTATAATTTTTAAGGTTTTTATAACTTAAGATCACCACAATTTCTTCATTGGGAATGGGTTCTCTATTTTTCTGTAGCATAAAATCATCCGTCATGGAAGCAGATTCTGTAGCTTCTGTAGTTACTTCCTTTACTTCAACCTTCTGGGGACGGGTAGCTGGCGGTTTTCCTGCATCATAGTTATTAGTAGCCCAAAGTTTAAGCTCATAGGTACCTTTTTTCTTGTAAACATGCTTTGGCTGCTCTTCTGTACTGTATGAACCGTCACCAAACTCCCAATAGTAGGTATAGAAACCTTTTGGTGCCCCTGCAATGGGGTGTAATGGAGGAGTTTCCGGGCTTAAGCTGATTACATTACCATCAATATCATATTGAATAGTTGCTGCCTTTCTTGCAGTATCCATAGATTGAAGGGCTTGGGCGTTAACAAAGTAACTGTTCAGCAAAAAAAACACTGGAAGCAAAAAAAGGATTCTCATAGAAAAGCTATTTATATTATAAAAGGTAAAAATGGTAATTTTTCAATCTATTTCACAATTAACTCCTTAAAAACATTAACATAAGTATTTATCCGCTATAATTATGGTTTGCTATTTAAAGAATTTAAGCTACAATTTCTTACTTCTGGCTTGTAGCTTTCCGATTTTGTATAAGAAATTAAAGGATCATTAGAGGCTGTTAATACACTAAGTTTATTTGTTTTTATTTTCTCGCATTCCAGCAAAATAGCGGATATAAATAACAAAAGGATCAGAATCAACTTTAAGCGTTCCATAGAGATTATATTTTATTTCTAAATATTAAGATTTAGCTACTTTTAAATAGAAATTGATTTTAAAAAAGCCCTGCCTTTTAAGCAGGCAGGGCTCATATAAATTGGTTAGGGCAAAGCGTTTATGGCATCATTAAGATCCTGTTCAGATCCTGTAGTAGTTTCATTCAATGTAAAGGTGTAAATATCATCCTGTTCAACTACCACTCCTTTAATCGCATATTTCCATTGGCCATCTTCTTCAGTGATGAAAATTATATGCATCTCCAATCCAATCGGAATCATTCCATAATGCTCTGAAAATATGCCTGTATTAGGATCGTAAGTGTCCAATTGTGCCAAAGCATTACCTTCGCCATCATAAGATAAATAAACAGTACTGTTTTCTGAATTGTATCCTTCAGGAACTTCTACCTGAACAGTGGTTTTAGGTCGTGGATCGCTGTAAAACCTGTCTACATTGGTCCATCCAAAATCTCCCACGAAAGCAAAATATTGATTCCCTTCTACAAAAAGTCTTCCGCCTCCTTCTCCATCGACACCATCTTCAAGCTTTTCTTCTTCCCATGCTAAATTTCCGTCAGCATCAATGATACCATCCCACAATGTCATTTCCTGGTCAGGGCCGCCAGTGAGTTCAGCAGGAACCACAAGCTGCATGCTTCCACAGGAAAATTCCAACGGCTCCCCATTCTGTGTGGCATTTATGTGAAATTCCCCTCCAGAAATCAAGAGTGCCCTGCTACCTTCGGGAGTAATACCCATAGTAGGTTTGTTAGTGGCAAGCATTGTGCCTCTGTCAAAAATCTCAACAAACTCCAGGGCCACCTCTCCTGTTACGCTATCGCCATCTAATGTAAGACAGTGAGCATTGATACTTAATAACACACCATTTTCGGAAGTAAAGCTAAATCCCTCCTCCGCATTAAAAGCAGCTGTTTGTTTAATACCGTTAAGTGCATTTTCTCGTAGAATATTAAAATCTTCCGGGGAAGGCGCATCAATTGTAGGCTCATCCGGAACTACTGTCGTTCCATCATCTTCATTGTTGCATGCAACCAAAGAAGTTATGGCTGCCAATAGGATCATTTGAAATAAGTGTTTTAAATTTTTCATGATTTTATAGTTTTTGTTTTACACCCTTATATCACCGGCTTTTATATTTGTTACCCCTATTCTCAATCTTTTTTTTACATTTGTCCATAAAGTGTATGTAAATGACTAAAAAAGGGACACATTCTGACCAGCGATATATTGAGGGCTTATTGGCAAACAACTCTTTTGTTATCCGCTCCATATATGAAGATTTTGTTCCGAAAGTGATCAATTACATTTGCCGAAACAACGGAAACAGGGATGCGGCTCAGGATGTAATACAGGAAGTACTCATCATCATATACAAGCAAGCCCAACAAAAAGAATTAATGTTGAGCTGCCCTTTCGATGCTTATTTTTTCTTACTATGTAAGAGGAAGTGGCTCAATGAATTGAAGAAAGGTAAGGGGGTAGAGGTAACAATTAATGAGGAGATCACATCTATAGATGACAAAACTTCCGAAGAGGCTTTGGCAACCGAATTATTTGAAGAACAGGAGCATCTTTTTAATCATATGTTTGAAAAATTAGGGAAAGCCTGTAAAGACCTGCTTAAAGCCACATTTCAAATAAAATCTATGGAAGAGGTTGCTAAAAAATTAAACATGAGCTATGCTTATGCCAGAAAGAAGAAATCATTATGTATTGGAAACCTTACCAAAAT